>NZ_JALBHA010000389.1:0-6425 GCF_023006445.1 Bradyrhizobium sp. SHOUNA76 | reverse complement strand
CTTGCCCTGCGGCGGTGGAGCGGCCGCCGCCTGGCCGTCCTCAAGCGGGATCAGTTCTTCCTCCTCCTCGAAGGAGTGGCCGACGCCGAACACGATCGCGAGCCCGCACAGCGCCAGCCCCGTGCCGATCACCAGCGGAAACACGTTGGGGCCGACCGGCTGGCCCGGCACCGGCGGCAAGATCCAGCCGCCATAGGCAGCCGCCGCGCCGAGCGCGACGAGAAACGATCCCGTGACGGAGTCGGGAAGACGCATGAGAGGAGTCCTATGAGTGTTCGTCTCCCTCGCCCCGCTTGCGGGGAGAGGGTTGGGGTGAGGGGGAGTCTCCGCGAGAACGGTGAGAGTTGGACTCGTGAAGGCTCCCCCTCACCCGAATTCGAGCGAAGCTCGAATTCGACCTCTCCCCCGCATCCGCCTTCGCCAAGGCTTCGGCGGACAGGCGCGCGGGAGAGGCGATCTGAGCGTCGCAGTACCGGATCACGCCTTGCTCAGGCCAGCCGCCTTCATCGCTTCGCCCATCTGGGCGTCGCCCTTGTCCATGAAGCCTGCGAACTGGGTGGCATCGCCCCAGACCGTGCCGAAGCCGCGATTGCTCATGAAGTCCCTGAACTCGGCGGATTCGTAGACCTTCTTCAGCGCCGCGGTGAGCTTGGTTGCGATCTCCGGCGGCAGGTTCTTCGGTGCACCGATGCCGCGCCAGGCGCCGGTTGCGTAGTCGATGCCCATCGCCTCCTTCAGCGTCGGCACGTCCTTGAACACCGGATTGCGCGCGGGGGCCATGATGGCGAGGCTCTTCGCCTTGCCCGCCTCGATGATGGCACGCGCCTCCGGCACCGAGCAGGTGGTGAGGTCGAGGCCGCCGGCGGCGAGATCCTGCATCGCGGGCGCTGCGCCGGTCGACGGCACCCAGGCGACCTGGTTGGCGGGCAGGCCCATCGCCTGCATCCAGCCGACCAGCGCCAGATGCCAGATGCCGCCCTGGCCGGTGCCCGAAGCCTTGAACTTGCCGGGAGGGGCGGCCTTGATCGCCTCGGCGAGCTCCTTCACCGTCTTGTAGGGCGAGGAGGAGGAGACCTGGATGCCCGGGGGGTCCTCGTTCATCAGCGCCAGCGGGGTGTAGCTCTTCGGCGTCAGCTCAGTGAGGCCTTGCCAGTGCATCATCGAGATTTCGACGGTGAGCATGCCGATGGTGTAGCCGTCGGGCTGAGCGGTCGCGATCGCGCTATGGCCGACCACGCCGGAGCCGCCGGTTCGGTTGACCACGTTGAAGGGCTGACCGAGATCTTTTTCCAGCAGCGCGGCGACAATGCGCGCGGTCGCATCGGTTCCGCCGCCGGCGCCCCAGGGAACGATCACGGTGACCGGACGCGCCGGATAGGCTTGTGCGAGCGCGGGCTTGAACCCGAATGCGGCGGATGCCGCGACTGCGGCCGTTGAAGCCGCAAAGGTGCGGCGCGAAATCTTGGACATTGAATGCCTCCCAGCGGCGCCCGTGACGTGGCGCTCTTGTCAATGGCGACATTCTAGTCGGCTTTGCAGCGCCGCCGCAAGGTAGCGCTACCAACGAGATCGACATGTTGTGTGAAAACTGCATGCCCCATCGGATGGGCAGTCGGAAATCGGGTGGGTTTTGCTCGCACGCGCCGTCAATCTGAGCGCGTAACGAAAGCAAAGGCAACCATCGATGACCCAAGCCTATTACAGCGCCGTGCTGGACCGCCCGCTCCACGAAGTCTGGTCGCTGATCCGGGATTTCAACAATTATCCCGCTTATATCGACGGCGTGAGCGAGAGCGTGATCGAAGATGACAAGCGCGGCGATGAAGTCGGCGCCATCAGACGCTTCTGCTATCTCGGCAACTGGATCCGCCAGCGCCTGGTCGATCACTCGGACCGGCAGCACACCTTGACCTATGCCGGTCTCGAAGCGCTGCCGTATCCGCAGGATGACGGAAGCCAGAGGACGGCGCCGGCGCACTATCAAGGCACCATGCATCTGCGTCCGATCACCGAGGGCGACCGTACCCTGATCGAATGGTCGGTCGCGCTCGATACCGAACCTGCGGACGCCGATCGCTGGCAAGCCCTGTTTGCGTCCTGGATTCCCGGTTGGGCGGATTCGCTTGCGCGGACGCTGGCCCGGGCCAGTTAGCCATCGCTACTGCTGTTCCGCGTCGCCCTTCGGCCGCGTGCCGCCGAAGATGCGGGTGCCCTCCGCAGCGAGGTAAGGCTTCAGCGACTCCCACGGCACGAATGCCACATACTCGCCCTCGGCGTAGGGACCGACGGCGTAGGGCGGGTAGTGGAAGGTGAGGCCGGAGCTCTTGCCCGCTTCGGTCGAGGGCGCGAGCGTCACCGCGCCGATCCTCATCAGGCTCGGCTTCAGCTCCTTGAACCATTCGTCAGTCACGGTTTCGCCGGCGCCGCGCTTCTTCTTCTCGGCCGTCAGCGAGGCGATGATGGCCTTCACCATCGTCTTCATGGTCGTGCCGTTGTCGGCGGTCTCGGTGAAGAACGGCCGGATCGAGATGCGCTTGTTGTCGGCCTTGTCCCACAGGATGGTGTTCACGTCCGAGTTGGGATGCGCGCCATGGGTGTTCATGTAGTCGTTGCGGAGGACGCTGACATAGCGGTCGGCGACCACCGAGCGGATCTCATATTTGCGTTCGAAATCCCAGCCGCCTTCTCTAAAAAACTGCGGATCGGCCTTGCGCGAGGCGGCAGCTTCCGCGGCATTCTTGTCGAGCCATTTTTTGCCTTCGGCAAGGCAGTCCGCCGCGAGCGCGGCATCCGCCTTGATCCTGCCGTCGAGGAAGACGCGGGCGTCGACGCTCTTGGTCTTGATAACGGCATCGGGCTTGGGATCAGCGGCGAGGGAGGGGCCGAACAGCGCGCTGCAAACAGTGGCGACAGCAAACGCGCGCATGAACATCGGCGCGAGAAACATCACGCAAATTCCATTTTTTGGAAGATGGACGACGAAGCTACTCCGCCGCCTCGCTATGCCCGAGCCGGGCATTCAGCTTGCGGATCAGTTCCTCGGCTGCATCCGCAATCACCGTGCCCGGCGGGAAGATCGCCTCGGCCCCTGCGGCATAGAGTGCGCCGTAATCCTGCGGCGGCACCACGCCGCCGACGATGATCATGATGTCGTCCCGGCCCTGCTTCTTCAGCGCGGCCTTCAGCTCCGGCACGGCGGTGAGGTGCGCGGCGGCCAGCGAAGAGACGCCGAGGATGTGCACGTCGTTCTCGACCGCCTGTCGCGCGGCTTCATCAGCGGTCGCGAACAACGGCCCGATATCGACGTCGAAGCCGATGTCGGCGAAGGCGGACGCAATCACCTTCTGGCCGCGGTCGTGGCCGTCCTGGCCGATCTTGGCGACCAGGATGCGCGGGCGGCGGCCCTCGGCCTCCTCGAAGGCGTCGATCAGCGCCTGAACCTTCTCGACCTGGTTGCCCATGCTGGACGCCTCCCGCTTGTAGACGCCGGTGATGGATTTGATCTCGGCGCGGTGCCGGCCGAACACCTTCTCCATCGCGTCCGAAATCTCGCCGACGGTTGCTTTCGCCCGTGCCGCGTCGATGGCGAGCGCGAGCAGATTGCCGTTGCCTTCGCCGGCCGAACGCGTGATGGCCGCGAGCGCGGCATCGACGTCCTTCTGATTGCGCTCACTCTTCAGCCGCGTCAGCTTGTCGATCTGCAGGCGCCGGACATTGGTGTTGTCGACCTTCAGGATGTCGATCGGCATCTCGTCGGTCGGCTTGTACTTGTTGACGCCGATCACCGCCTGCTTGCCGGCATCGATGCGGGCCTGCGTCTTGGCCGAGGCTTCCTCGATGCGCAGCTTCGGCAGGCCGGCTTCGATCGCCTTGGCCATGCCGCCGAGATCCTCGACCTCCTGGATGTGAGCCCAGGCCTTCGCCGCGAGGTCACGCGTCAGCCGCTCGACGTAATACGAGCCGCCCCAGGGATCGATGATGCGGGTGGTGCCGCTCTCCTGCTGCAGGAACAGCTGGGTGTTGCGGGCGATGCGCGCCGAGAAATCCGTCGGCAGCGCCAGCGCCTCGTCGAGCGCGTTGGTGTGCAGCGACTGGGTGTGGCCCTGGGTCGCCGCCATCGCCTCGACGGTGGTGCGCATCACGTTGTTGAAGACATCCTGCGCGGTCAACGACCAGCCCGAGGTCTGGCTATGCGTGCGCAGCGACAGCGAGCGCGGGTCCTTCGGATTGAAGGGTTTGAGCAGCTTCGCCCAGAGCAGGCGCGCGGCGCGCAGCTTGGCGACCTCCATGAAGAAGTTCATGCCGATTGCCCAGAAGAACGACAGGCGCGGCGCGAAGCGGTCGACATCGAGACCGGCGGCAAGGCCGGCGCGCAAATATTCGACGCCGTCGGCCAGCGTGTAGGCGAGCTCGAGGTCCTGCGTCGCGCCGGCCTCCTGCATGTGATAGCCGGAGATCGAGATCGAATTGTATTTCGGCATCTTTTGCGAGGTGTACGCAAAAATGTCCGAGATGATCCGCATCGAGGGCGCGGGCGGATAGATATAGGTGTTGCGCACCATGAACTCTTTCAGAATGTCGTTCTGAATGGTGCCCGACAGTTTTTCCGGCGCCACGCCCTGTTCGCCCGCAGCCGCAACATAGAGCGCGAGGATCGGCAGCACCGCGCCGTTCATGGTCATGGATACGCTCATCTGGTCGAGCGGAATCCCCGCGAACAGCGTGCGCATGTCGTAGATGGAATCGATGGCAACACCGGCCATACCGACGTCGCCGCCGACGCGCGGATGGTCGCTGTCATAGCCGCGATGCGTCGCGAGATCGAAGGCGACCGAGAGGCCCTTCTGTCCAGCCGCCAGGTTGCGGCGGTAGAACGCGTTGGAATCCTCCGCCGTGGAGAAGCCGGCATATTGCCTGACCGTCCAGGGCTGGTTGACGTACATGGTCGGGTAGGGGCCGCGCAGATAGGGCGCGATGCCCGGATAGGTCTCGAGGAAGTCGAGCCCGGCGAGGTCGGCCTCGCCATAAGCGGGCTTCACCAGAATGCCCTCGGGCGTCAGCCACGGCTCGGCGCTGCCAGCAGGCGCGGCGGTGGTTGCCCTCGCGAAGGCGACGTCTGCGAAATTCGGAATGCGGCTCATGGCTTCAACCATATCATCAATCATGATCCGGATGCTGATGGCTGACGATCGTCGCCATCTTCTCCGGCCCGTAATTCTGCTGCGTGGTCTGGCTCGGCAGGTTGGCGATTCCGACGACCCAACCGAGCCGGGATTCAGTTCCGTATTGCCGCGTTGGCACCACGTGGTCGGGGCGGTCGAACGCGCCGGTCATGATCTCGATCCGCTCGCCGTCGATGCGGCCAAAACTCAGCGGCGTGCCGCAGGCGGCGCAATAGCCGCGCTCGGCGATCGTGGAGGAGCGGAAGAACGACGGCTTTCCCTTGGTCCAGGCAAAGTCCGTCTTGTTGATGTCGGCAAAGGAGGCGAACGGCGCGCCGCTGGCCTTCTGGCACATCCGGCAGTGGCAGATCGACACCTTGTTCGGTGTAGCCGTCAGCGCAAAGCGGACCGTGCCGCATTGGCAGCCGCCGGTGAGAACGGGTTTACCTGCTTCCGTCATGGCTGCTCCATCCGAACGTAGGCGTCCTGCAGCGTCGCAAGCGCATCGCCTCCGGCGAAAACAAAACCCGTGACGCCGGCGGCCCGCTGCGCCGCTTCGGCCTCAGCCGGACGGCCTGCCAAATAGATATGTCGCGCGCCCGCCGTTTGCAGGGCCTTGGCCGCAGCTTCCGCGTGTTCCGCATAGACCTTGTCGCTGGAACAAAGGCAGGCAAGCTCGGCGCCGGACGCCTTGAAGGCGGCAGCAAGCTTGGCCGGATCGGCAAAGCCCTCGCTGCCCGTGGCCTCGATACCACCGGCCTCGAAGAAGCTTTTCGCGAAGGTCGCGCGCGCCGTGAAATCGGCGGGCGTGCCGAGATTGGCCAGAAATACTTTCGGCCGCGCGCCGCGCGACTTGAGCGCCGCATCCGATTTGTCGCGCAGCGCCTCGAACGGTTGCGCAAGCCGGATCGGCGGCAGCGCATCGAACTTGTATTTTTGCTCGCCGTACGGTGCCAGCACAACCGGTGTCGCCTTGAGCACCTTCGTTTCGCTCTCGTGCAGGTTGGGAAACTCGCTGGCGCCGGTCAGCACGTCGCGGCGTTTTGCGATGTTGGCGTCACGCGCCTTTCGCGCGGCCGCGACCTTGCTCTGAAACAGGCCTTGCTGAAGCGCGGCAAAGGCGCCGCCGGTTGTCTCGCTCTCCCGGAACAGCGCCCACGCGGCCTCGCAAAGCTGCGCGGTCAGCGTCTCGATGCCGCCCGCGCCCGCCGCGGGATCGCTGACCTTGCCGAGGTTGCTTTCTTCCAGCAGCAGCGCTTGCGT
>NZ_JALBHA010000388.1:0-6430 GCF_023006445.1 Bradyrhizobium sp. SHOUNA76 | reverse complement strand
GGCAGGCTTTCCAGCGGGCTTGGCGACCGGCTTCGGCGCGCTCTTGGCCAGCGCCTTGCGGGCCGGCGGCGCAGCCTTAGCGGCGGCCGAGGACTTTGATTTCGCTGGGATTTTCGCCGGGGTCTTCTTGGGCTTCGAGGCGGCTTTGGCCATAGCTTGCACACAACCTGCGAGAGGAATGGGAATTCGCGGGCCTTACACCATTTTGGGCGGGCCCGCGCAAGTCGGACAGTTCCGGAAAATGAACGCCTAGAAGCGGAGCCACTTCAGGAGCCCGAGCCCGATCGCGCCGTTCACGATGAGGAAGATCGCGACGATCAAGTTGAGGAGCCGCGGCATGATCAGGATGAGCACGCCCGCAATCAACGACAGGATCGGCGAAATGTGGGCGACGGTGATGTGCATGAACTATCTTTCTGTGGAGGGTGGGCGAATCGCGGGCGGATCATAGCCCTCCCGGTTCCGCGAGTAGAGACGCGCAACAGGCAGTGCGAGTTCCGGCACCCACGAAAACTGCCCGAAATTGCCGCGAATGCGGCGGGCCTTTTCCCGGAACATTGCGAAGGGTGCATGCATTGGCCAATCGGCTGCGCCACTGGCGCGTCCGAAAATAAAATCACGTCGAAGGAGTTGTCCATGCGGAACAGGATTCTTGCTCTTGCAGCGCTCGCGGCCGCGATCGGCTCGCCCCTTGCGGCGCAGGCGCAAAGCGGTGTCACCGTCGGACGCGCGCCCGCCGTGGTCGATACCGGCCCAACCATCGCAGTCGAGCAGCGGCCGGCCTTCCGCGAGTACGTCGTCGAGCAGCGTGTGCCGGCCTTCAGCATTCCCGATCGCGTCGTCGTCGGCACCACATTACCCGAGGCGGGCGTCACCTATTATGACGTGCCGCAACGCTTCGGCGCCACTACCCATCGCTACACCGTCGTGAACGGCGAGACCGTGCTGGTCGAGCCGCGCTCACGCCGCATCGTCGAGGTGCTGGACTGATATCGAATAACTGACATCGACTAGATGTCCGGCGCGTCACTTCAATCAGGCTGGCGCGAACAGTGAAAATCGGACATCAGGCCCCGCCCGGTCTTCCCCCCGCCGGGCGGGGCACTTTTTTGCGCGGCTATGTTTGCGCTCTCGTGCCCCGGACAAGCCGCAGCGCGTAGCGTAGCGTTGCGGCGCAGAGCCGGGACCCAGAAGCTGCGAGCACGCGGCAGCATGTGCCCCGGCTCTGCAGCGCACCGCTGAAGTAGCGCTGCGCTGCGTCCGGGGCACGAGACCTAGTCCTGGATCTTCGAGAAATCCGCGACCGCACGCGTGGCGCTGCGGATCTCGTTCAGCAGCCTCAGGCGGTTCTCGCGCACCTTCGCATCGTCGTCGTTGACGCGAACTTTTTCGAAGAACGCATCGACCGGTGGACGCAGCTTTGCCATCGCGCTCATGGCGGCGGCAAAATCTTCGTTGGCGACGGCGGCACTCGCTTCCGTCTTCACTTCACCGATCGCCTTCGCCAGCGCCTTCTCCTCAGCGAGGCCATAGAGCGCGGCATCGGGCGCACCGTCGAAGGTGCGCTTGTCCTTCTTCTCCTCGATGGAGAGGATGTTGTTGGCACGCTTGGTGCCGGCGAGCAGGTTCTTGCCATCGTCGCTCTCGAGGAATTTGCCGAGCGCTTCGACGCGGCGGACGATCATCAGGAGATCGTCCTGACCGCCGAGCGCAAACACGGCATCGACGAGATCGTGGCGCGCGCCCTGCTCGCGAAGTTGGACCTTGAGACGATCAGCGAAGAAGGCGAGCAGGTCGATCGGAAGCCTCGATGCATCGGCCGGCTTCACCGACAGGCCGGCGAGCGCGGACGCCGCCACCTTCACGAGCGACAGCCGCAACGCGTTCTCGGTAATCAGCCTGATCACACCCAACGCCGCACGCCGCAGCGCATAGGGGTCCTTGCTCCCCGTCGGCTTCTCATCGATGGCCCAGAAGCCGACGAGCGTATCGATCTTGTCCGCCAAAGCCACTGCGACACTGACCGGATCGGTCGGCACGCGATCAGCAGGGCCTTGCGGCTTGTAGTGCTCCTCGCAAGCGGCGGCGACCGAGGCATCCTCGCCCTGCGCCAGCGCGTAGTATCTGCCCATAAGGCCCTGGACCTCGGGGAATTCGCCGACGACCTCGGTCAGCAAGTCCGCCTTGGCGAGATGCGCGGCACGCGTGGTCTTGGCGACATCAGCGCCGACCAGCGGCGCGATCTCCCCAGCTAGGCGCTCGATACGCTTGATGCGCGCGGCCTGCGTGCCGAGCTTCTCGTGGAATACGATCTGCTCGAACTTCGGCAGGCGATCTTCGAGCTTCGTCTTCAGGTCCGTCTCGTAGAAGAATTTCGCATCCGACAGGCGCGGACGGATCACGCGTTCGTTGCCTGATACGATGACCTTTCCACCGTCGGTCGCCTCGATATTGGCGGTGAGGACGAACTTGTTGGTCAGCTTGCCCGTCTTGGGGTCCTTGACCACGAAGCACTTCTGGTTGTTGCGGATCGTCGCGCGGATCACCTCGTCCGGGATCGCCAGATATTCCGCCTCGAACGAACCCATCATGACGACGGGCCATTCGACGAGGCCCGAGACCTCGTCGAGCAGCACCTGATCCTCGACCAGCTCAAAACCCTGAGCGAAGGTCAGCTCCTTGGCGTCGGCGAAGATGATGTCCTTGCGCGCCTGCGGATCGAGGATGACCTTTGCAGCCTTCAGCTTCGCTTCATAGTCCTCGAAGCGGCGCACCGAGATTGCGGCGGGCGCCATGAAGCGATGGCCATACGTGGTCTGGCCGGTCTCGATGCCGTCGACCTCGAACTTCACGACATCGGGCTCTTCGGTCTCGAGCCCGAAGGTCGCGGTGATCGCGTGCAGCGGACGCACCCAGCTCAGCGATCCCGGTTTTCCGGAACGCGCGCCCCAGCGCATCGATTTCGGCCAGGGGAAGGTACGGATGATGACGGGCAGGATTTCCGCGAGCACCTCGATCGCATCGCGGCCGGGCTTCTCGATCAATCCGATGTAGAAATCACCCTTGGGGTCGCGCTGGATCTTGGCTTCGTCCAGCGATTTCAGACCCGTCGCTTTCAGAAAACCCTGCACGGCCGCATCGGGTGCGCCGATTTTCGGGCCGCGGCGTTCGGTCTTCAAGTCAGGCTGGCGCGCGGGGATGCCGTGCACGGTAAGCGCAAGCCGGCGCGGCGTCGCGAACGCCTTCGCACCCTCGTAGACGAGGCCTTCGGCGACCAGCTTGTCGGTGACCATGCGGCGCAGATCGTCGGCCGCCTTCCCTTGCATGCGCGCGGGGATTTCTTCCGAGAACAGTTCAAGCAACAATTCAGGCATCAGGCCGCTCCGCCCGCTTCGGTACGCATCCAGGCTTCGCCGCAGGCCTTTGCCAATTCGCGGACGCGGAAGATGTAGCTCTGCCGCTCGGTCACGGAGATCACGCCACGCGCATCGAGCAGGTTGAAGACATGGCTCGCCTTGATGCACTGGTCATAGGCAGGCAGCGCCATCAGATGCGCCTCGCGCTTGCCGTCCTTCCAGCCCGCATCGAGATATTTTCTGCAGGCCGCTTCAGCCATCTTGAACTGCTCGAACAGCATCGCGGTGTCGGCAACTTCGAAATTGTGCTTCGAATATTCGCGCTCGGCTTGCAGGAAGACGTCGCCATAGGTGACCTTGGCGTCGCCGTCGCGGCCGTTGAAATTGAGGTCGTAGACGCGGTCGACGCCCTGCACATACATCGCCAGGCGCTCGAGCCCGTAGGTGAGCTCGCCCGCGACCGGCGCGCATTCGAAGCCGGCCACCTGCTGGAAATAGGTGAACTGGCTGACCTCCATGCCGTCGCACCAGCACTCCCACCCCAGACCCCAGGCGCCCAGCGTCGGGCTCTCCCAATCGTCCTCGACGAAGCGGATGTCGTGCACGGCGGAATCGATACCGATCGCGGCGAGCGACTTCAGGTACAGCTCCTGAAGGTTCGGCGGCGACGGCTTCATGATCACCTGGAACTGGTAGTAGTGCTGCATCCGGTTCGGGTTCTCGCCGTAGCGGCCGTCCTTGGGCCGGCGCGAGGGCTGCACATAGGCGGCGTTCCAGGGCTTTGGCCCAAGCGCGCGCAGCGTGGTCGCCGGATGGAAGGTACCCGCGCCCATCTCCATGTCGTAGGGCTGCAGGATGACGCAGCCCTGCTCGGCCCAGAACCGCTGGAGCGCGAGGATGAAGCCCTGGAACGAGCGTTCCGGGCGCATATGGGCGGGCAATGAGGCGTCCATCGTCAGATCAGGCTCTCGCGGGGGGTTTTGAATCGCGCGGGACCGTATCGACGGCGGGGGTGGGAATCAAGGCAAAGGGGGGTGGATTCGGGCCAATCAGTCCCTCATCCCGGACGGTGCCGTAGGGTGGGCAAAGCGAAGCGTGCCCACCATCGTCACCACGATTGCGGAAGCGAATGGTGGGCACGGCGCAAGAGCGCCTTTGCCCACCCTGCGGCACCGGCTAACCCGGCCGGTAGGCTCCGGTCACGGGATCACGTTTCAGCGTCTGGATGTTCCCCACATGGGCGGCTTCGGCGACGCGCGACAGGCGCATCTCCTCCAGCTCCTGATTGATCCGGACAGCGGTCTTGTAGGCCCAGCGGACCACGGCAAGCCCACCCAGGACGCCCGCAAAAGCGACGAACGGCGGCATCGGTCGATCCTTGTCTAGTGCTCAGCCCCCACGTGCATTGTTGCGCAGATGGTCCTGCGCCGCAATCGGCAGGCTGAGGGACCAAATGGCGCGGGAGGGTGGCGCCTAGAACCCGAATTTCGCCCAGATTGCCCGCGTCTCGACCGCCGAGATCAGTTCGTCCGGCAAGCCGGCCATTGATCCCAGGGCCGAAAGCTGGCCCGCGCCGGGCGATTTCCGGCCCAGGAGACCTGAGAGCAAACCGGTCGGCTGGGCAATCACGGGGGTGAGAACCTTCTCGCCGTAGCGGGCACGAAGAGTTGAGCGGAGATCGCCGATGCTGTCGGCCAGCCCCAGCGCGACCGAACTCTCGCCGGCCCAATATTCTCCGGTGAACAGGGTATCGTCGTCGCCCTTCAGCCGTGCGCCGCGACTCCCCCTCACCAGCGAAATGAAGATCTGGTGGATCTCGCGCTGGATAGCCTTCAGCTTGGCGACGTCGTCGGGGTTCTCCGGCAGGAACGGATCGAGCATCGCCTTGTGCGCGCCGGCGGTGTACAGGCGCCGCTCGATGCCGAGCCGCTTGATCGCCTCCTGAAAACCAAAGCTGCCGCCGACCACGCCGATCGAGCCGAGGATCGAGGAGGGATCGCAGATGATCTCGTCGCCCGCGCAAGCGATCATGTAGCCGCCGGAGGCCGCGACGTCCTCGACGAACACCAGCACCGGCAGTTTCTTCTCCGCCGCGAGCTGCTTGATGCGCAGGTAGATCTGACGCGACTGCACCGGCGAGCCGCCAGGCGAGTTGATCACCAGCGCCACCGCCTTGGCGTTCCGATACGAAAACGCCCGCTCCAGCACGCGCGCGACGCCCGCCAGCGTCATGCCCGGGCGTAGCGGCGTCACCGCACCGATCACGCCTGAGAGCCGCACCACGGGCACCACTGCCGTGCCCGGGCGGAACCGCGCCGGAAGATATTGCATGAGCTTGTCGGCTAGGCCGGAACTCTCACGATCGTTCAATTGTTCGGCCATGCCGTTACCCCTGATTAACCATTTGTTATCACGCGACTGTCATTGGAAGTGCCTGGAACGTGTTTTGCAGATTTCCCGTTGGGAGGCTGCAATGAGGCAGCGGAGAACGCCATGAAAATCTATCTGCTGATGCTGCTGATCGGTGCGCTGTTCATGGCGATCCGCCTGACGTCTCCGCAAGAGCAGCAGTCGGAATCGCTTCCGCAGTAAGCCGTCACCGTTCCACCAGCGGCAAGGCCGCTCTCCCCTCCAAAATCTCCATCGTCTCGTTTTTAGGCACGCGTGACTCGTCATTGAGCATGAGGCCCGGCAGCAATTGCGTCGGTGCCCGGCCGCCTTTGACTGCACGAACCAGCACGCGGATCGCGGGCCTCCCCGCCTCGCCGTGAACCGGCAGGATCGAGAGGCTGCCGAAGCCGCGCGACAGCGCCGCCAGCACATCGGCGATGCCATCTGCGCGCCAGATCAATGTCAGCACACCATTCGATCGGAGGATGCGCCGCGCTGCATGCACCCACGCATGCAGGGTCTCCTCCGTCGCCACATGCGCGGTGCGACGCGCCTGATCCGGCGAGCCGCGATGCCGGCCCGGATCGTTGAATGGCGGATTCATCAGCACCACGTCGACGCTGTCGGGCGACAGCCCGTTCGCCGCGAAGACCTGCGCGTCGGCTGTGACGTCGAGCACGATC
>NZ_JALBHA010000387.1:0-6440 GCF_023006445.1 Bradyrhizobium sp. SHOUNA76 | reverse complement strand
GGCTTTACCAGCACCTCGACCTGGCCGCGATCGGTGACGCCGAGCATGCCGAAGCCGAGGCGGCGGCAGAGATTGCGATAGCGCGCGTCGCTCTCCCGTCCCTTGCCGCGGATCGACATCTTTGCCGCGATCCAGACCTCGTCGCCGGCCGGCGCGCGGTCGACCGCCTGTAGGATCAGCTCGAGATTGAAGGCGAGCTTGAGCTCGCCGATCACCACCACCGGCGGATCGCCGGCGCTGAGGCCCACGAGATCGCAGCCGCCGATCTCGCCCTTCACGGTGAAGCCGAGCTCTTCGAGGAAGCGTTTGACGGGCAGGTAGAGTGCGGTTTCCACAGGAGGGTTCCGGGGTGACGTCCGATCGGAGAATCAATTGCCGGCAGTCTAGCCGGGATCGGACAGGGGGCTCTGCACCATTTGATCGGGACCGGATGGTACGGTTATCCTGCGGGCGGGACCGCCGGGCGCGTGACAAAGATGACAATCAGGAACGGGCTCTATCACATCCGTATCGAAATGCTGGATGCTGTGCAGGGCGGCAATCAAGGCGTCATGGTGCTGCGCGACGGCACCATGCGGGGTGGCGATTCGTTCTTCTTTGCCTACGGCAGCTACACTTCGTCTGGCGGCAAGTGGAAGGGCGAGCTGACCAACGAGGAGCACTCGCCCTCGTTCGACGAGCGTCCGGTGTGGGGCCGCAAAATCGTGACCATCGGCTTCAGCGGCACCTACACTGACGAGAGCGCTTATGGCGAAGGCATGGCGCTCGCCGGCAAACAGAGCATCCGTTTCAAAGGCAATCTGCGGCTGTTGGTGCCCGATTGATCACACCCGCCCGCCAACCGGGATGAGCGCGCCGGTGACCCCGCTCGCGGCGTCGCTGGCGAGGAACAGGATGACCTCGGCGAGTTCCTGCGGCGTCACCCATTTGGAGAAGTCCGCTTTCGGCATGTCGGTGCGGTTGGCCTGGGTGTCGATGATCGACGGCAGCACCGCGTTCACCGTGACCTTGCCCTTCCACTCGTTGGCGAGGGCCTCGGTGAGACGATGCACGCCTGCCTTCGAGGCCGCATAAGGCCCCATGCCGCTGCCGGCCTGGAGCGCGCCCGTGGCGCCGATATTCACGATGCGGCCGGCTTTGGACGCGGCAAGGTGCGGCAGCGCCGCGCGCGAGGTGTTGAGCGCGGTCAGGACATTGAGCGTGTACATGCGTTGCCAGGACTTGATGTCACCGTCGCCGACGGTCTCGAACGCGAAGCCGCCGGCGATGTTGACCAGTGCATCGAGACGGCCGAAATGCTTGGCCGCCGCATCGACCGCTGTCTTCGCCTGGATCGCATCGGACAGGTCGACGCCGCCGATCTCGATGCGGTCGGGCGTTGCGGGGCTCTGTGAAGGCGCATGATCGATGCTGGCGACACGAGCGCCGCGCGATCGTGCCAGCTCCGCAACCACCTTGCCGAGCGCGCCGCGCGCCCCTGTCACGATCAGGATCTTGTCTTGCATCATCGTTCTCCCGGCGCGGCGGCCTATGATTGCAGGTAGCGCGCCTTCAGTGCGGTCCGCTCTGCTGTGCCGAGCTTGAGCCCATCGCGCAAGTAGGCTTCCAGATCACCGTATTCCTCGCCGACGGCTTCGAACGCAGCGGCGAGATAGGAAGTCTCGACGCCGCCGATGGCATTGCGCACGTCGTCCGGCAGGTCGATGGCGGCCGTCGCATCGCGCTTGTAGTGCTGGTTGGTGAGCAAGTAGTCCTCGGCGATGACGTCATAGGGCACGCCGAGCGCATGCAGGATCAGCGCGCTGGCAAAGCCGGTGCGGTCCTTGCCGGCGGTGCAGTGAATCACCAGCGGCGCACGGTCTTCCAGGAGATGGCCGAACAGTTTGCGAAAGCTGTGCGTATGGTGGCGGACATAGTTACGATAGGACTCGCGCATGAGCTCGAGGGCGACCGGCGCGGTCAGCGTGCCCCTCGCGAGTTCGGCGCGCAACGCAGCGACGACGCTCGGCTCGATCGGCAGCGAATGCACCGTGATCTCGTTCACGACGCAGATGCCGGCCGCGCGCTCCTCCAGCCCGCGGAAATCGAGCGCGCTTCGCACGCCCAGCGCGCGGACGATCTCGACATCGGCGGCGGTGAGTTGGCCGAGATGGTTGGAGCGGAAGATGTGCCGCCAGCGCGTGGTGCGGCCATCGGACGTCGGATAGCCGCCGAGATCGCGGAAATTGCTGGCGCCTTGCAAGGCGAGGTGGCGGGCAGGGGAGTCTGACATGGGATCGGCTTCGGTTATGGTTCCATTGGACGCACGAGGCGGCGTCCTTGAGGACTATCACAGGGGGCGATCATGGTCCGGCACAAGGCCATTCTTTTGGGGATCACCATGCTGGCCGCTGGAATTTCCGGCGCGCGGCAGGCTGCAGCGCAGACGTTCCAGACCTATCGCTGCACCGACGGGACGCAGTTCATCGTTGGGTTCTATGATTACGACAAGCGCGCTTTTCTTCAGATCGATGGCAAGCCGGTCACGCTCGCCAAGCGGCTGACGGTCTCCGGCATACGCTATTCGGGGGCGGGTATCACGCTGACCATCGGCAAGACCGGGACCACCACGGTGAAGCATCTGAAGCGGGCGGCAGCGACCTGCGCGGTGATCTGAACGGCGTCGTTCATGCGAGAATCAAAAGGGGCCGAAACATCGTTGTTTCGACCCTTTTTTGAACTGCCGCCGGGCGCTTGCGCGAGCGCGGCGGTTTCAAACCAAACGCGGGCATCAGCGATCCCATTTCGGCTTGGCTTCGTCGACCGCGTCCTGGTGGTACCAGCTGTCGCTGCAGATCGAGGCGTTCGCGGGAAGCGGCGCGTGATCGGCAGGAAGGCGGGTCTCGCCATAGCGGCGTCCGGAGAGAGCTGCGCGGCCCCCGACCGGAAATTGGTAGATCGTTGCCGATCCGTGACTCAGACCATTGTTCATCATTGCGATTCTCCTTGGTCGAAGCGCCTTAGCCTCCATGGTGCGCCCGACTCGTTCGATTGTGGTTACCGGAATCCCCATATCGGCCGCGCACCCCGAATTGGGAAGTGCTGAAAAGGAAATCAGTTGCCGCCTAATTTGTGGGCAGGCAGAGGTCTGCATCCCCTAAGGCACGCCGTTGGTGACTAATGCCTGGGCCATTGCAAAGGTTGCCGGGCAGGGGCGGTCGTCTTTGCGAAAATTGCTGGACGTTGATGCGCCTTTCATCGGCAGCTTCGAGTCCGGCGTCGTCTGCTTCAGAATCGGGCGATTTCCCCGGGGTTTTTGCGCTGCAGCTACACGCCAAGGTGCGCGGCTATGACGCATATCGCAGCGGGCGGTCTGCTCACGGCAGGGCGACCTCAGCCGCGGTGGGAAAACCTCCCGCACTGCGGCCTTTTGGCACGACAAATGCTTGTAACGGGCCGGCCGATGGTGGCCGGGTACAAAACGTTCGGGGGCCCCAGGGCCCCCAACCTTTCGCATCATCTACAGAGAGGCTCAATGACCAAGTATAAGCTCGAGTACATCTGGCTCGACGGATATACGCCGACACCGAACTTGCGCGGCAAAACTCAGATCAAGGAATTCGCGTCGTTCCCGACGCTCGAGCAGCTTCCGCTGTGGGGCTTCGATGGCTCCTCCACCCAGCAGGCCGAGGGCCACAGCTCCGATTGCGTGCTGAAGCCGGTTGCTGTCTTCCCGGACGCCGCGCGCACCAATGGCGTGCTCGTGATGTGCGAAGTCATGATGCCGGACGGCAAGACCCCGCACGCCTCCAACAAGCGCGCCACCATTCTCGACGACGCCGGCGCCTGGTTCGGCTTCGAGCAGGAATACTTCTTCTATAAGGACGGCCGTCCGCTCGGCTTTCCGTCCTCGGGCTACCCCGCCCCGCAGGGGCCGTACTACACCGGCGTCGGCTACTCGAACGTCGGCGACGTCGCCCGCAAGATCGTCGAAGAGCATCTCGACCTCTGCCTGGCTGCCGGCATCAACCATGAAGGCATCAACGCGGAAGTCGCCAAAGGCCAGTGGGAATTCCAGATCTTCGGCAAGGGCTCCAAGACCGCTGCCGACCAGATGTGGATGGCTCGCTATTTGATGCTGCGCCTCACCGAGAAGTACGGCATCGACATCGAATTCCACTGCAAGCCGCTCGGCGACACGGACTGGAACGGCTCCGGCATGCACGCCAACTTCTCGACCGAGTACATGCGCTCGGTCGGCGGCAAGGAGTATTTCGAGGCGCTGATGGCCGCCTTCGACAAGAACCTGATGGACCACATCGCCGTCTACGGCCCGGACAACGACAAGCGTCTGACCGGCAAGCACGAGACCGCGCCGTGGAACAAGTTCAGCTACGGCGTTGCTGATCGCGGCGCCTCGATCCGCGTTCCGCACTCCTTCGTCAACAACGGCTACAAGGGCTATCTGGAAGACCGTCGTCCGAACTCGCAGGGCGACCCATACCAGATCGCTTCGCAGATCCTGAAGACGATCGCGTCCGTGCCGGCAGACAAGAAGGCCGCGGCCTAAGATCCTCCCGGCCCGGGCTGGGGGGCTGGCCCGGGTTGGTCTCAATCCGCCGGAGCTGCAAGGCTCCGGCGGATTTTTGCATTTGGATGACGGCCGTTCCTGTGCCCGCCGAGCTCTGGCGCGCGAAACTTGTCCACCGCCGCGGAATGCGAGATAGAATGAGACTGGATGCGCGCGGGGCCGGGGACACGGCTGGTGTTTGAAGGCTTCTACAAGGTGAGATTTCAGCTCGGCGACGCCGTCGGCCGGAGCGTGATGCATGCCGGCAACGGCAGGATGCTCGGCGGCAATTCGGCCTTCGCCCATATCGGCACCTACGAGAAGACCGACAGCGGCGTCGACGTCGTGATCAGCACCGTCCGCCATAACCCCGATCCGAACTACCGCGCCATGGCGGGCACCGATGACGCCACCCTGCTTGCCAAGGGCTGGGCCGATGGCGATCTCTATCGCTTCAAGGGCGAGCTGAAGGAGCTGCCGGGCATTCCCTTCCAGTCGGTGATGACGCCGATCACGGAGGACGAGGTGCCGATCGCCGGGGGCGTCGGCGAAGCCGGCATCGCCGATGGTCTCTACTCCATCCATCTGCGGATGCTCGACGGTCTCGACGGCGGTCTCACCGGCGTGATGCTGCTCAACCGGGGCCGCATCCTCGGCGGCGATGCCGCGTTCTATTATCTCGGCAGCTACACCGCCGCGAAGGGCCGCTGGAAGGGCCAGATCCTCAACCAGGAGCACACGCCCGCCAAGGACGATCCGATTTTCGGCGGCCACGAAGTCGGCATCGGCTTCTCCGGCAGCTACGATGCGGAAGAGGCGGTGCTGGAGGCGACCGCACTCGCCGGCAAGCGCAGCCTGCGCCTGACCGCCGCGCTCAAGCTGATGCACCGCGCCTGATCGGGACGGAAAGCGCTCATGGAAAACATTCGCATGCTTTCGACGCTCGGCTTGATGGGTGCGATGCGCAGCCTGTCCTCCGTCTTCGAGGCTGAGACAGGCATCCATGTCGATGCCGACTTCGCGCCGACCCTGGCCCTGCTGAAGCGCTTGCGCGAGGGTGAGGCCGCCGATCTCGTGATCCTCACGCGCGAGGGGCTCGACGAGGTGATCGCGGAGGGCCGCGTGCTCGCGGGCGGAGCGACCGATCTGGCGCGCTCCTATGTCGGCATTGCCGTGCGGGCAGGGCAGGCGCAACCCGACATCGGCAGCGAAGCAGCGCTGCGCAAGACGCTGCTTGCGGCGCGGTCCGTCGCCTATTCGCGGCTTGGCGCGAGCGG
This sequence comes from Bradyrhizobium sp. SHOUNA76, assembly GCF_023006445.1. Lineage (NCBI taxonomy): Bacteria > Pseudomonadati > Pseudomonadota > Alphaproteobacteria > Hyphomicrobiales > Nitrobacteraceae > Bradyrhizobium > Bradyrhizobium sp. SHOUNA76. Next base: position 614 of record NZ_JALBHA010000387.1, on the reverse strand, counting down.
CGTCTACTTCGCCCAGTTGATCGTACGGATGGGGATCGCAGCCGAGATCAACGCCAAGGCCACCATCGTCGAGCAGGGGTTCACGGCGCAGCGCCTCGTCAGCGGCGAGGCCGATCTCGCCGTGCAGCAGATCAGCGAGCTGAAGCAGGTCGACGGCATTGAGGTGGTGGGACCGATCCCGCACGAATTACAGACGCCGGCGGTGTTCTCCGCCGGCCGTATGGCGAACGCAAAACATGCCGACGCGGCCGACCGCTTGCTGCGCTATCTGGCATCGCCAGGGGTCGTGCCCGTCCTGCGTCAATCGGGACTGGAGCCTTGAATTTGCCGGAGCGGAGACGCAACGTCATGTCCATGCGGACTTGTCTGGTTGCCGTCCTCTTTGCACTCGCCGCGCCCCTGACTGCGCATGCGCAATCGGCCGATCTCGTTCTGTGCGATCGCGTGGCGGCCGATCCCAGCGATCCCGACAAACCGGTCGACGTGAGGGGCGTCACCGAGATCGCATCCGCCGACGTTGCGACCGCGATCAAGTTCTGCAAACAGGCCGCGCCGTCCTCGCGCCGTGCGATGTTCGCGCTCGGCCGCGACTATGCGGCCAACCGGCAGACGGC
>NZ_JALBHA010000386.1:0-6440 GCF_023006445.1 Bradyrhizobium sp. SHOUNA76 | reverse complement strand
ATCGGCGATGGGCAGCGCCTGCGCCGGCAGGCGCGCGGCATGCGGCACGCGTCCTTCCAGAAATGCGACCGGACGCCGGATCAGACGGAACAGCACCCATTCGGCCGCGAGCGCGCAACCGAGCACCAGTGCGAGCTTCCAGGCGATCTCGATCAGGAGATTGTAGGCCGCAGGATCGTTCGCGGTCCGCACGATCCAGTAATAGAACGCTGGGAAATGCGTGAGCGTCCGCGCCACGCTGGCGATCTCGCTCGAGATCGCGCCGATCTCCTCCGACACCGTGAGCAGGAGCTGCGCCCCGAGGCCGTCGGCAGCGAGCGGGATCGGCGACTTCTGCTCGGGCGCAGGCGCTTGCGGACCGGACGCATTGGCGATCGCGCGCAGCGTGTCGATCATCTGCGCACGTTTTTTGTCGTCCTGGAGCGTCACCAGCGCACGCTTGGCTTCCTCAGGCGACAACGCGGCAGCACTGTTCGCGGCCGGCGTCTCGGCGCGGGCGCCGGAGAGAGATGAGATCGCGAGGAAGAGAGCGGCGAGGAGCGCCGGGGCAAGCTTATGCGACACGCTGATTCCCTGAAAAAAATGAATGCGCCCGCGGTGTCGTGGCCGTCACCGCCGAAGCACATGCGTCATGTCGGATGGCTGCTATTCGCCCGTGGCCTGTGTCGGAAGTGGGCCTTTGAGGCGACATTCTCTTGGCATTTGCCGCAATGCAGGATGAGGGAACCGGGCGTCGGTGGGGCTCAAACGCCAACAGAACGCGATCCGTCTTTCTGTAGAATTCTCGCAGCGCGACTCACAAGAGGTCGTCATGCCCGGGCTTGTTCCGCCGGCGCGGCCGAAGCCGCTTCGGCGCGGCAAAGGCCCGGGCATCCACGTTCTTCGCACCCGTGCGGCAAGTCGTGGATGGCCGGGACAAGCCCGGCCACGACGGCGTGGCGACACGCGTACCCTGCATGCAAATACTCCGTCATTCCGGGCGTTGGCCCGGAATGACGGCGAGGAGGAAGGAGGACAAAAGCAGGGTGTGAAAACACGCCTGTCACGGGGCCGCATCACGGCCACCTGACATGATCAACGTGATGCAAAATACAGCGCCGGGAAGGTAGGGGCTCTGCCTTACTGATGCAGCCCGCTAAACCTTGACCCGGCGTGCCGTTCGCGGTTTCTGCCGCTATGCGATAGTCCGAACGAGCTCCGTCGCACTTAACGCGGCTGGATTTGCGGAGGTGGCGTCATAGACCTCCCCTTGCTCATGAGGTGGACGTTGCGCGTCGCTTTGTTTGCGACCACCGGCATGCTCCTCCCGTGATATAAAACTGTCAAGCGGGATCGATGATCACGGAGATCACATTTGAGCGGGCGAGTTCCGTAAGCCAGGGCATGGGGCCTCATGCCCCTGCTTTGCCCGACACGTCGATTCGATTTCGTAAAATCAGCAACCACATATACCCCTTGATTTCGCTACTGTGAGTGGGGTTGTTTTCGCACTTTTTTGTCGATGGCCGGCTCAGCGGCCTAGAGAAACATATCCGTCAGATCAACCGTCGAGGACTCTCCGACCCGGTCGAAGTTTCGCGCCAGCCAGCTTCGCGCCGCCTCGCGGCCCTCATCGCGCAGGCGGCACAACAGGCTCCATTCGGGATGGAATTGCGTGGCCGTGCCGAGCTGCGACATCAGCTGGTCGTTGCCGATCCAGTGCATGTACATGCGGCTATGCCTGTCGCTGTCGAGCTCGCCATTGTCGATCAGCCGCGTGGCGAAGGCGATCGCGCGCATCTCGCGCATCAGGGACGAATTGAAGCTGATCTCGTTGATGCGGTGGAGGACGTCGGCTGCACTGGCCGGCAGTTCGTCGCGCCGGATCGCCGTGACCTGCACGATGATGACGTCGTGACTGCCCCTGCGGTAGATCAACGGATAGATCGCGGGATTGCCGAGATAGCCGCCATCCCAATAATGCTCGCCGTCGATCTCGACGGCCTGGAAATAGGGCGGCAGGCAGGCCGAGGCCAGCACGGTTTCAGCGGTGAGATGCGGGCTCTGGAACACCTTGATTTTGCCGGTGCGGACATTGGTGGCGTTGAGAAACAGTGCTGGCGCCTCGGGCGAGGAATTGAGCCGGTCGAAATCGACCACGCGCTGCAAGAGCGAGCGCAGCGGATTGAGTTGGAAGGGATTGAGCAGGTTCGGCGGCAGCGTGTGCGTCAGCGTGTGGATGAAGGCGTGAACCGGATGATATTCCGGCGGCAGCTTGAGGGCCTGGATCCACTGGTTGAGCGGCGAGAGCAGATCGTACGCCATGTCCATGCGCGACACTTCGTACCAGAACGCGTGCAGGTTCTGCCGCGCGGCCTCCGCGCCTCCCTTGGCCATGCCGGAGGCCATCGCCACCGCGTTCATCGCGCCGGCGCTGGTGGCGCTGATTGCCTCGATCGCGAGCCTGCCATCCTCGAGCACCTGGTCGAGCACGCCCCAGACGAAGGCGCCGTGCGCGCCGCCGCCCTGGAGCGCGAAGCTGACGTTCTTCCGGTTCGCGGTCTCGTTCACTGTCACTTCGCTCGCCTCTTGCCTCCCTTCCCCTCTTTCTCGAGTGCCTTGCGCACCTCGTCGAATTCGCCCAGCGAGGCCTTGTCTGCGCGGGGGAAGCGCAGGTCGAGCTTTTCGAGCGCCGCATTGATCACCGAGCCGATCACGACACGCGCGAACCATTTGTGGTCGGCGGGCACGACATACCACGGCGCGTGGGTCGTGGAGGTGTGCCGGACGATGTCCTGGTAGACCGCCTGGTAGCGCGGCCACAGCGCGCGCTCCTTGATGTCATCCATCGAGAACTTCCACTGCTTGGCCGGATCCTCCAGCCGGTCGAGGAAACGCTCGCGTTGCTCGTCCCTGGACACGTTGAGGAAGAACTTCAGCACCACGGTGCCGTTGCGGCAGAGGTAGCGCTCGAAGGCCGAGATATCCTCGAACCGCTCCTTCCAGATGTTCTTCGTCACGACCTTGGACGGAAGTTTCTCCTTGGCGAGGATCTCCGGGTGCACGCGCGTCACCAGGCATTCCTCGTAATGGGAGCGGTTGAAGATACCGATATGGCCGCGCTCGGGCAGCGCGATCACGTGGCGCCACAGGAAATCGTGGTCGAGCTCCTTGCTGCTCGGCGCCTTGAAGGCATGGACCTCGCAGCCCTGCGGATTGATGCCTTCGAAGATCGCCTTGATCGCACTATCCTTGCCGCCGGCATCCATGGCCTGGAACACGATCAGGAGCGACCAGCGGTCCTGGGCGTAGAGCTTCTCCTGAAATCCGATCAGCCGCTTCTTGTTGGCATCGAGGATCGCTTGCGCCTTCTCCTTGTCGAGGTCGCCCTTCTCGTCGGTCTTGTGCGCCTTGAGATGAAACTTGCCGGAGCCATCGTAGCGGAATGGCGTGATGTAACGGTCAAGCTCCTGGGCGAGCGATTTGGACGGCTTCTTGCTCATGAGCGCGGGGTACCTTGCGTTGCGGCTTCAATCGGTCGAGCACGCTACCAAGGATGCCCTTGGGAAGGAATATGATGAAAAGCACGAGCAGCACGCCGTAGACGAGATTGTCCCAGCCGACCGCCTTGGTGCCGAAGCCGATGCGAAGGGTTTCCGCCAGCAGGATGGTGATCACGGCACCGAAGGTCGGGCCGAGCGAGACGAACAGGCCGCCGACGATGGCCGCGAACACCATCTGGAGCGACACCGCAATGCCGCTGACCGTGTCCGGCGTGATGAACATCTGGTACTGGCAGTAGATCGCGCCCGCCAGAGCCGTCATCACCGCACTGAGCAGCGTGATCTTCAGCTTCTCCGCGGTGACGTCGACGCCGGCGGCGGCCGCGGCGTCCTCGTCCTCCGAAATCGCCTCCAGCGCGTAGCGTGCCATGCTGCGATCGACCCAATGCCAGACCACGATGCCGAACAGCCAGACCCCGAGCGCGATCAGGTACCAGGTCGTCTTGTCGTCGAATTGCAGCGCCAGCAGCTTGTTTCCCGAGGTCCGGTTCGGCGTATAGCCCAGCGAGCCGCCGGTATAGTCGCGCGTCGCCGTGATGACCTGGAGCACGATGCCGGAGAGCGCCAGCGTCACCAGCACGAAATAGTGCCCGGTGATGCGGAAACGGAAGCAGGGATAACCGACGATCAGCGCCAGCGCGCCGGCTGCGACCATGCTGACGGGAATGCCGATCCAGGGCGACACGCCGAGATGATTCCAGAGCAACGCGGTGACATAGGCGCCGATCCCCATGAAGCCGCCGTGGCCCAGCGAGACGAGGCCAAACCGCCCCATCATCGACCACGATGTGTAGGCGAACGACCAGATCAGGATCAGCACCAGGATGTGCAGGTGATAGGGATCACGATAGACGAAAGGCAGCGCGACCAGCGCCGCCAATCCCATCCCCCAGGCAGCAAGCCGCCCCTGCCCCATCATCGGCGCCTCGCGAGCAGGCCCGCAGGCCGGATGAACATCATGACGATGAAGAAGGCGAAGGCGAGCACATAACCCCATTCGAGATCGGAGAACAGGCCACCGAGCGAGATGATCTCGGCGAAGACGAAGGCGGCAATGAAGCCGCCGATGAAATTGCCGAGGCCACCGAGCACGCAGATCAGGAAGGTGATCGGCCCGAAGGAGAGGCCGACGAAGGGATGCACGTCATATTGCAACACCAAAAGGCAGGCGGCGAGCCCGGCCAGCGCGCCGCCGAGCGCCGAGGTGATGAGATAGATCCGCCTGGTGTCGACACCCATCAGCGCCATGATCTGGCGGTCCTGCGAGATGGCGCGGATCGCGGTGCCGGTGAAGGTGCGCGTCATGAACAGATAGACGGCGACCATGCCGACCAGCGCGGCCAGGAATGACAGGAGTCGCGCATAACTAAAGTTCATGTCGCCGAAGGCGAGCACCGGCAGGCGGATGCCGAGATTGCGGAAGTCGATGCCGAAAGCGACGGTGGCAAAGCTCTGCAGCACGAACAGCACCCCGCCGGTCGCGAGCAACTGGTTGATCGGCGGCGCCGTCAACAGCGGCGCGATCACGAGGTAATGCAGCGCCGCGCCGAGGACCGCGACCAGCAGAATGGTGAGAGGCGCCGCAACGAAATAGCTGATGCCGTAATACTGCACCATGAAATACATGGCGTACATGCCGATCATCACGAGCTCGGCATAGCAGATCCAGGTCACGTCGATGACGCCGAAGATCAGGTTGAGCCCGAGCGCCAGCAGCGCCAGCACGCCGCCGAGCAGGATGCCGTTGATCACGGCCTCCAGCAGATAGATGTCGAATATGTCCAGGAACGCCTGCATGCCCATCATACCCCGAGATACGCTTCCTTGACGGTGTCGCTTGCGAGCATCTCGGCCGAGGTGCCGGACGCCCTGATCGTGCCCGCCTCGATCAGATAGGCGCGATCGACCACTTTCAGCACCTGCTGCACGTTCTGCTCGACGATCAGCACCGTCAGCCCGCTGGCGCGGATCCGCTTCACCAGCTCGAACACCTGCTGCACCACGACCGGCGCCAGCCCCGCCGACGGCTCGTCGAGCAGCAGCAGTTTTGGATTCGACATCAGCGCACGGCCGATCGCGCACATCTGCTGCTCGCCGCCGGACATGGTGCCGGCCATCTGGTGGCGCCGTTCCTTCAGGCGCGGAAACAGGTCGAAAACGACCTCGGCCCGCTCGGCATAGTGACCACGCGCCTCCTTCATGAAGGCGCCCATCTTGAGATTATCGTCGACCGAGAGCTGCGGAAACAACCGCCGGTTTTCCGGCACATGCGCAATGCCGAGGCTGACGATCTTATGCGCCGGCGTTGCCACGACGTCGGCGCCCTCCATCCGGATCGACCCGCGCGAGGGCCGGATCAGGCCGGAGATGACGCGCATCAAGGTGGTCTTGCCGGCGCCATTGGGGCCGATGACGCCGACGGCCTCGCCGGCCTTCACGTCGAGATTGACATCGAACAGCGCCTGGAACGTGCCATAGCCGGCATTGACGGCGCGGAGCTCCAGCATCGGCTAGCCTCCCGCGCGACGGCGCGCTTCAGCGGCCGCGGCCTGCGTGGTCTCGGCATCGGTGCCGAGATAGACCTCGATCACGCGCGGGTCGCCCGCGACCGCGCTCGGCAATCCTTCCGAGATCTTCTCGCCGTGATCGAGCACCATGACGCGATCGACGACGCGCATCAAGACGCCCATGATGTGCTCGACCCAGATGATGGTGATGCCGAGCTCGTCGCGGATGTTGCGCAGCATGTCGGCGGCCTGATCCATCTCGGCCTCGTCGAGACCGCCGAGGCTCTCATCGGCGAGCAGCAGCTTTGGCGAAGTGGCGAGCGCCTTGGCCAGCTCGAGCTTCTTCAGGCCGGCCGCGCCGAGGCCATCGACGCTGGCATGGCGATCGGTC
>NZ_JALBHA010000385.1:0-6452 GCF_023006445.1 Bradyrhizobium sp. SHOUNA76 | reverse complement strand
GTCACCGTCAAGCCGACGGTCGGACTCGTCAGCCGCGCCGGCATCGTGCCGATCGCGCACAGCCAGGACACCGCAGGGCCGATGACGCGTACCGTGCGTGACGCCGCGATGCTGCTGAACGTGCTGGCCGCCAAGGACGTGCTCGATCCCGTGACGGAGCGGCAAAGGCGGCCGGCCGATTACACGGCCGGCCTCACGCGGGATGCGATGAAGGGTGCGCGCATCGGCGTGCCGAGCGACCCGGCGGACCCGCTGAACGATCCCTACTACGACAAGCTGCCGCCGAGGTCGGCCAAGGTGATTGCTGACGCGATCACGGTGCTGGAAGATCTCGGAGCGGTCATCGTCCGCGCCAGCATGCCGACACCTGGCTGGATCGGCGGGCCGGGTACGACCATGGCCGTGCTGAACCGCAATCCGCTGAGCCACCACAAGGGCACTGTCGCGAGGCCGCCGGTGGTCTTCCTCTACGAGCTGAAACGCGATCTCGACCTCTACCTCAGGGATTGGGCGACTAACACCGAGATCAGGAGCATTGCCGACATCGTGGCCTTCAATGCTGCGCATGCGGAGACGGCGCTACGCTTTGGCCAGGATCACTTCCTCGCCGCCAGCATGACCAGAGGCGATCTGAGCGAGCGCGAATATAAATCGGCACGTGCCATGGATCTGCTCTCCGCCAAGACGCGCGGCATGGACGCCTACATGAATCAGCACAAGCTCGACGCGGTGCTATTCCCCGGCAGTGCAGGCTGCGGGATCGCCGCCAAGGCGGGCTATCCGAGCGTCATGGTGCCGGCCGGCTTCATCTCGGGAGCAGACGACAAGGACACGCCCGACTACCCGCTCGGCATCACCTTCGCAGGCCGTGCCTGGAGCGAGCACAAGCTGCTGCGTCTGGCCTACGCCTATGAGCAGGCCTCCAACATGCGCAAACCGCCGCCGGGGTTGGCAGACGTTTAGGTCGTACCCCTTGGGGTGCGCCCACTCCCAGGCAGGAGCCACTATGATATCGATAACTCGGCAGGCAAACCGGGACAACTCTCATCAGTGACGCGATCCTTAACGAGGAGTCAGAGGTCCTTTTGGTCTGCGAACGACGGAAGCCGAATTGCTCTGAGTCATAACCCAAGCGCGATTTCGGCCCAATTCAACATGCGATCGCTATTGAGGAAGGCCAGCACCGCCGGCTCCAGTGAGGCGGGCGCGCCCGGTCCAACCAAAACCGTCGCGGCCACCATGTCGCAGCGCTGATTGAAGGCGAGTGAGAGCGCGGCGCTGCGATTTCCCTCGACGCGATAGGCCCGGCTGCGGCCGCGCATCCGACCGACTACGATTTCTCGGCCGGCACCGATCGGAGTTGCCTTGCCAATCAGCGCCAGGTCGCCCATTTGCTCGAGGTCGCCGTCATCGGCGACGCCGGTGGCGCAATTGCAAAAGCCGAGCTTGGCGCGAACGTACAGCTGGACCTCGCCGCCGCAATCGTGGGCCTTGCAGCGGAACGCCTTTCCCTTCCCCCAGGGATCTGCGCTGAAAGGCCAGTCGGTTTCCGTCCACACCGGGCGGACCTCGCTGGATGCCGCTGTTGCGCGTGCCGGTTCGTCAGATCGCAATATCCAGACCGCAGCGGCTGCGCAGAGTAGTGCGGTGGCTGAGCTGATCGCAACGAATTTGCTTGCCAGGCGCATGGCAGATGCCGCTGAACTTTTGCTAATTTTGAGCCATGAACTTCCGTGCGGCCGCGAGGTCCTCCCGCGAGGAGTCGCCATTGCGCGCCATGTCGACGACTTTCGCGTAGTATTGGCGTGCCTTCACGATGTCACCCGCCTTCTCGGCGGCGTGAGCGGCGCCGATCGTCGCGCCAAAGCGGTTCGGTTCCTTGCGCATCGTGGCCTCGAACGCGGCCAATGCCTCTGTCGCCATGCCGCGCTCGAGCAGCATGGTCCCGTAAAGCTCGCGCGCCGGGGCAAGCGGTCCCGGCGTCACGATGGATTTTTCGGTCTTGTCTTCGGCATCGGCGGCAAGGCGCATCGCTTCCAACGCGTCCGCCTGTTTTCCCTGGGCATTGAGCTGCCAGGCTGTGGCGACCTGCCGCTGAATGTCGACGATCTCGCCCCAATAGGCATCCTTGTCCTGCTGCAACTTCTCCCGAAGCTCCGCCAGCTTGGCGATATCCGCCGTTGCGGCGTCCGCATTGGCGGAGCGCGCGGCGCCAAGGGCGCGGGCGAAATAGGTGATCGCATCGACGTAGGCAAACCGGCTCGGCTCGACCTTCAACGCGGCCGCGCCCTGCCAATCGCCTCGCTCGACCATATAACGCGCCTGGCTGGCCGCTATCGCGTAGGGACCGGCGCGGACGGCCGGCGCATACCCCGTGGTCGCGACCATGTCTGCGATGACGTCGCGGGCTCGGCTGTCCTGCGCAAGCTGGAGCAGGGCATAGACCATATAGTCGTCGGCATGCAGCTGCTCGCTGGGGTCCTTGCCCTCCTTGGCAGCCTTGGCGGAACGGCTATTGGCGTCGATGGATTCGTTCCAGTAGCCGACGCGCGTAAAGATGTGCGACGGCATATGCAAAGCGTGCGGCGCCGCCGGCGCGATCTCGGAATAGCGCTTAGCAGCGTCGAGACCTTGTTCTGCGATCGCCGGATAGTCGTAAAGGTGGATCAAGTAATGCGCGACGCCCGGGTGCCGCGGCTGTCGCTTGAAGATCGGCTCCAGGATGGCAGCGCCCTTGAGTTGGTTGGCATAGGTCTTGTCGTTTGGTGACGCCGTGACATTCAGCGTGATGGCATAGGCGATCTGTGCCTCGTCATCATCGGGATAGCGCGTGGCGACGGCTTCGGTTGCCTTGAGATATGCCTGCGCGCGTTGGCCAAACGTCGTCTTCTCGTCGCCCGAGTAGAAGGCCAGCAGCGCGTCGACATAGTCGCGCTCGCGTTCGCTCTTGGCGCCGAGTGCCTTCGCCTTCTGCAGCGCAGCGAGGCCCTCAGTGAGGTTTTCCTTCGGCGCAGGAAAATGCGGATTGTACAGCAGGCTGAGGGCAATCCCCCAATGGGCGATGGCGCATTCCGGATCGGCCTGCAACGTCTCCTCGAAAATCTCTTTCGCGGGTCGATACCAGAACGAGTGCTGATAGCGCATCCCGCGGTCGAAGCGCCGCTGCGCCACCTCGTTGCAGGAGGTCTGGAAGTGAACCTTGCCAAACTGCTCGTCGGTCCCGTCCTCGGCGTGTGCGGCAGGCGTGGCGGAGATCGAGCACAGAGTGGCGAGGGTGAGAAGAGAGACGGTTCTCAAGACGAGCGCGCGCATCGGCCCTCCGTTTCTGTTCAGAAAAAGTTGCTCAGATGGCGCCGATACGGCCAGGGCGCCTAAGTTCGCAGTGCTGAAATTGGCGGTGGCAATTGCGTTGTTGGAAGGATTTGCCCATTCGCGATGCGAGTCAATAGGAGCGGGCAAAATTGCATTAGGGAAGCACGCCTGTCAGGCTCCAACCTCCCGTGCGCGAAATCGTGGTGCGGATAGCGAGGCGTAGGCCGCCAAAGACATGCACAGCAAGTCTGAGGATGTCTGCTCATGGTGGAGGACCGAAAGCTCCCGGGTAAAGGGTACACTGACGTGAACGCCCCATTGCGGTATGCGACATCGCGCCGCTTCGCGACGGTGAATTGCACTTCACTGAGTGCGACGAACGTCATGGACTGATACTCTGCGCCCCATCGTCCTCAAGCAGCCATGAGGAACGAATGAAGCGGCGGGAGTTCATAGCGGTTACTGCGGCAGTGCTCGTTTCGCCCCACAGTTTGTGGGCGCAGAGGAAGCCTCGGCACATTGGCTTTCTTGCGATCGGTGATGGGAGCGGGCAGGCCCTTAATCAAGCCGAGCGTGTATTCCTCGATGGGCTGCGACACCACGGCTGGCTAGGTGGAAATCTGATTGTCGAATTGCGCTTTTCTCATCCCCCCGATCAACTGCCAGCTTCAGTCGCCGACCTGATCGGCCTCAATCCCGATGTGCTAATCGCTGCGGGACCTCAAGCGGCGCTAGCCCTGAAATCGGCAACTGCCACCATTCCGATTGTGTTCGTCGCTGTGGCTGACCCCGTCCGCCTCGGCCTCGTTCAAAGTCTATCGCGACCGGGGGGCAACATAACGGGTATTACGACCAACGTACCTGAAGATTTTTTCGGAAAACGTATCGAAATCCTTCGCGAACTTATTCCTGGCGCCTCGAGAATCGCGATCTTGGTCAATCCAAAGAACCCAATGCTTTACTTAGTGGAAGAGACACGCAGCAAGGCGCGGAAGCTCGGCATAGTGCTGCTGACAGTTGAAGCGGCCACGGCCGAGGAACTTGACGTAGCCTTTGCTTCGGCTTCTGCCCAAAATGCCGATGCGATAATTGATTTCGGGGATCCGCTCACCTATGTCGAAGCGCCGCGAATAATCGCACTCGCGGCGAAGTATCGTCTGCCGGCAAACTACTTGTTTCGAGTCTACGCCAATGGCGGATTGTCGGTCTACGGCGCGGATACAGCCGATCTATTCCGCCGTGCAAGCAGTTTTGTCGATAGGATACTCAGAGGCACCAAGCCTGCCGATCTGCCGGTGGAGCAGCCGACCAAGTTCGAGTTGGTGATTAACATAAGGATTGCCAAGGCACTCGGCCTCACCGTGCCGTCCTCGATACTCGTCCGCGCCGACGAAGTGATCGAATGAGGCCCAGTTTGCTGCAATGCATGAGTCTCTTGTCGGGTCCTAAGCGGACATTCGCTGATCCCTTTTGGTCGGAATGCGGACTCCGCCCGAAACGCAAGGCATACCGCACCCCAGGGATATTGAACGTTTGGAACCCTGATGCGTTAGCCCGCCAGATGACGGCCGGATGCATCAGCCGGCATGACGATGCGGCCACGGAGTTCGGTTCTTGCTCAAGCTTTACAGGTGGCCGTCCGACGACTGGCGGAGTATCGGCGCGGAAATGCCCTCGGAGATCATCTGGGCTGACCTCCTGAACGCCACCGATGAGGAAAAGGAGTTCGTCGAACGACTGCTCGGCATCCGCATCCTCTCGCAAGAGTCTCTTAGCGAGATCGAGGCGTCGAGCCGCCTCATTCTCGACCACGGCACGCTCTATCTCAGCTCGCCGGCGGTCCGGCTCGACGAGGACAACGAGGCGGAGATCACGCCGGTGGGATTCGTCATCGGCCCGCATGTGCTGGTCACAGTGCGCTTTGCGGAGCTGCCGACCTTCGACGACATCGGCAAGCGCATCGGCTCCGACGACAGCCTGGAGAACGGCATGTGCGTGTTCACCAGCCTGCTCGAAGCCATGATCGACCGTGGCGCCGACGTCCTGGAGCATCTCGGCGCGAAGGTCGACAAGCTCTCCCGCGGCGTCTTCAGGGGCGGGCTCGTCCGCACCCAGCGGCCGGTGCGCTCCAGCCGCCGGATGCGCGAGGCGCTGGAGAACATCGGCGAACTGGCCGATCGCCTCGCCAAGGCGCGCGATGTCCTGCTCGGCGTTGGCCGCATTGCGTCGTTCGCGGGCGATGTCGGCAGTGAATGGATCACGGCCGCGTCGAAGAAGCGCCTGGAGGCCGTGTCGAAGGACGTGGTTTCGCTCAGCGATTACGAGACGCGACTGTCCGACAAGATCCAGTTGCTGCTTGATGCCGTGCTCGGCTTCATCAACATCCAGCAGAACGAGCTGTTCAAGATTTTGACGATCGTGTCCGTCGTTGGCGTGCCGCCGACCATCCTGGTCGGCATCTGGGGCATGAACTTCAAGCACATGCCCGAGCTGGACTGGAGCTTCGGCTATCCGCTGGCCTGGCTCGCGATCATCGCCAGCGGCGTGTTGCCCCTGATCTGGTTCAAGCGGCGCGGCTGGTTCGATTGAAGCTGCGGCGCACCGTTCGGAAACGATGCGCCGCCGCTCGATCATGCTGCCTTGGCGTGGACGTTGCCAATCCATTCGCGGGCCAGCGTTACGTCAGCTTGCGACAATTGGTGGCCTGCCGGCAGCACCTTGTGGTCGACACGCGCTCCGGCATCCGACAACAGCGTCGCCAGCTTCGCCGAATTGCTCGCCGTCACGATCGGGTCGGCTTGGCCGGACAGCAGCAGCACCGGCTTGCCCGCAAGCTCGGCTTTCGGCGGAGCCGACAGCGGCACCATGGCGCGCAGCAGGATCGCGCCTGCAAGCACATCCGGCTTCAGCAATAGCAACGCGGCTGCGATGTTGGCGCCGTTGGAGAAGCCAACCGCAACCGGTGCGGCGATGCCGTATTGCTCTCGTGCATCCGCGATGAAGTCGCCGAGCTCGCGCGCACGCTGTCGCACGTCCTCCTCGTCGAACACGCCTTCGGCGAGACGGCGGAAGAAGCGCGGCATGCCGTGCTCGAGCACGCGGCCGCGCGGCGAGAGCAGGGCGGAGCCCGGCGAGATCAT
>NZ_JALBHA010000384.1:0-6456 GCF_023006445.1 Bradyrhizobium sp. SHOUNA76 | reverse complement strand
GCTGGCCGCCCGAGAGCGCCTCCGGCAGGCGGTCGCGGTGCGCATCACGATCGAGCTGCACGAGCTCCAGGAGCTCGTCGACGCGTGTCGCGATATCCGCTGCCGGCGCGCCCAGCAGGGTTGGTGTGATCCCGATATTGTCGGCGACGCTCAAATGGGGAAACAGCCCACCGGCCTGGAACACGTAGCCGATCCGGCGCCGCAGCGCGACCGGATCAACGTCTCGCACGTTCTCGCCCTCGACGGTGATCGTGCCGCTATCGGCCTCGATCAGCCGGTTGGCGAGCCGCAGCAGCGTCGTCTTGCCGGAGCCCGAGCCGCCGACGACGGCCAGAAATTCGCCCTCGGCGATGTCGAGCGACACATCGTCGACGGCCCTAAGCGAGCCGAAGCTCTTGGTGACGCGGTGGTAGCTGATCGCCAGCTTCGAGGGCATTGGATGGGGCTCAATTTTTCCTTACCCATGCGTAGCACGCTTGGCGGCTTGATTGAACTTGGCCGCGCGAGCGGCTAAGGCATCAAGCGAAATTCGGAGGAAGCATATGTCGACGCCCACGGCAGTGGCGCTGGAAGATGCCAAGGTCGCGTTCCGGCTGGGGGACGGTCGGGTCTATACGGCGGTGGAGAAAGCTCATCTCGCGGTGGCGCAGGGTGAGTTCGTGGCCATTGTCGGCCCCACGGGCTGCGGGAAATCCACGCTGCTCAACGTTGCGGCCGGGCTGCTGAAGCCTGCCGCCGGCAACGTCAAGATATTCGACCGGCCGCTGGCGGGGCTGAACCGGGATGCCGGCTATCTGTTCCAGGCCGACGCCTTGTTCCCGTGGAAGACCGCGCTCGACAACGTCGCGATCGGGCTCGAGATCAAGGGCACGCCGCGCGCCGAAGCGCTGCCGCGCGCCCAGAAATGGCTGACCTCCGTCGGCCTCGGCGCGTTCGCCGGTCGCTATCCGCACATGCTCTCCGGCGGCCAGCGCAAGCGCGTCGCGCTGGCGCAGGTGCTGATCCGCGACCCGAAGATCCTGCTGATGGATGAGCCGTTCGGGCCGCTCGATGCGCAGACGCGCCAGGTGATGGGCAATCTGCTGCTCGACTTGTGGAACGCCGACCGCAAGGCCGTGCTGTTCGTCACCCATGATCTCGAAGAGGCGATCGCGCTCGCCGACCGCGTCGTGATCATGTCGGCCGGGCCGTCCTCGCGCATCATCGGCGACTGGCGCGTGAGCCTGCCGCGCCCGCGCGACATCTTCGAGGTGCGGCTCGACAAGGAGTTCCATGCGCTGCATCGCGAGATCTGGAGCGTGCTCAAGGACGAGGTGATGAAGGGCTACGCCCAGTCCACGCACGCGGCGGAGGCGGTCTGATGTCGCGCCCGACGCTGCTTGCGCTGCAAATCCTGGTTGCGGTCGTCTGCATTGTGCTGTGGCAGGTGCTGTCGACCGTCCCCCTGTTCGGCAAGATCCTGCTGCCGCCGTTCTTCTTCTCCAATCCGTTCGATGTGTTCATCCAGATCGTGAAGTGGTTCTCGTCCGGCGTGATCTGGAAGCATCTTGGCATCACGCTGACGGAATCGATCCTGGCCTTTGTGATCGGATCAGCCGGCGGCGTGCTGGTCGGCTTCTGGTTCGCACGCCAGCCCCTGGTCGCCGCCGTGTTCGACCCCTACGTCAAGATGGTCAACGCGCTGCCGCGCGTCGTGCTCGCGCCGATCTTCGCGCTGTGGCTCGGCCTTGGCATCTGGTCGAAGGTCGCGCTCGGCGTGACGCTGGTGTTCTTCATCGTGTTCTTCAACGTCTACCAGGGCGTCAAGGAGGTCAGCCGCACCGTGCTCGACAACGGGCGCATGTTGGGAATGAGCGAGCGGCAGTTGATGCGGCACGTCTATTGGCCCTCGGCGCTGTCCTGGATGTTCTCCTCGCTGCACACCTCGGTGGGCTTCGCCGTGGTCGGCGCGGTCGTAGGCGAATATCTGGGATCGGCGGCCGGGCTCGGCTACCTGATCCAGCAGGCCGAGGGCGTGTTCGACGTCGCCGGCGTGTTCGCCGGCATGTTCGTGCTGTCGGCGTTCGTGATCCTGATCGACTATGGCGTCACGCTGGTCGAACGCCGTCTGCTGGTTTGGCGGCCGACGGCATCGGATGGGCGCGGGTAGGGGCGCAAGTTGGTTTCGGATTGCGGGCCGCACCCAGGGTGCGCTCCCTCCCCCGCTTGCGGGGGAGGGTTGGGGAGAGGGTTTCTCCACTTGCGAGAACCCCCAAGAGGAAAGAGGCCTCACCCGCGCCTTCGGCGCGACCTCTCCCGCAAGCGGGAGAGGTGAAGGAAGCTCAATCCAGCAGCTTGGTGTCGTCGGGCGCCTGCGGCGGGGTCTTGATCGCGATCGCCTTGACCTGTCCGCTGATCGGCTTGGTGCCGCCGTGCGGCGTGCCCTTGGGAATGATGACGAGGTCGCCGGGCTTTACCGTGACCTCCTTGTCGCCGAGCCAGATCGTGCCGGTGCCGTCCAGGATGTACTGGATCTCGTTGGTGTTGGGATGCATGTGCTTGGGCACATTGCCGACCTGGATCGAGATGGTTGCGCCGTCGGCGGTCATGAATGTCTTGGAGCGAAAGCCGACCTTGTTGGCGTCCCCGAGCGCATCGCCCTCCATCTCGCCGGTATGGATGATCTGCGCGGTGATGTTTTCGGCGGCGAGTGCCGGCCGGAGCAAATGGGTTGCGCCGCATCCGGCGGCAAAGGCGGCGGCAATCGACAGCCCGGCTGTAAAGCGATTCACGGATGATCCTCCCATCGAGAATTATTCTTGTCGGGGCATGCTATTTCGCCGAATGGCCGATGACCAGTGCCTCCGGCAGCGCTTCTCAAGCCAGCCCTGCTGCTTTATGGTGCCGCCCGCCGAACGGAGGAAACCAATGAAGAACACGATTGCCAGGCTCGCCGGCGCGCTGCTCGCGCTGACGCTCACCACCGGTTTTGCCGCGGCGCAAAGCAAGGTCACCATCGCGATCGGCGGCGGCTCCTGCCTGTGCTATCTGCCGACGGTGCTGGCCAAGCAGCTCGGCGAATACGAGAAGGCCGGCCTGAATGTCGAGCTGGTCGACCTCAAGGGCGGTTCGGACGCGCTCAAGGCCGTGCTCGGCGGCAGCGCCGACGTGGTGTCCGGCTATTTCGACCATTGCGTCAATCTGGCCGCCAAGAAGCAGGAGCTGCAGGCTTTCGTGGTCTATGACCGCTATCCCGGCCTCGTGCTCGTGGTCGCGCCCTCGCGAACCAACGACATCAAGTCGGTCAAGGATCTCGCCGGCAAGAAGGTCGGCGTCAGTGCGCCCGGCTCCTCCACCGACTTCTTCCTGAAGTACATGCTCAAGAAGAACGGCATCGATCCCACCAGCGCCGCCGTGATCGGCGTCGGCCTCGGTGCCACCGCCGTCGCCGCGATGGAGCAGGGCCAGATCGATGCGGCCGTGATGCTCGATCCCTCCGTCACCGTGCTCCAGGGCAACCACAAGGATCTGCGCATCCTCTCCGACACCCGCACGCAGAAGGACACGCTCGACACCTTCGGCGGCGAATATCCCGGCGGGGCTCTGTACTCGACGGCGGCCTGGGTCAATGGCCACGAGAAGGAGACGCAGGGGCTCACCAACGCGATCCTCGCCACGCTCGCCTGGATCCATTCGCACAGCCCTGAGGAGATCATGGCGAAGATGCCGGAAGCGACGGTCGGCAAGAACAAGGACCTCTATCTCGCCGCGCTGAAGAACACGATCCCGATGTACTCCGAGACCGGGAAGATGGATCCGAAGGGCGCTGACGCCGTGCTTTCGGTGTTCAGCGTCGGCTCGCCCGAGGTGGCCAATGCCAAGATCGACGTCAGCAAGACCTTCACCAACAAGTTCGTCGAGCAGGCCAAGAAGACGACGGGGAATGCCAAATAGCTGACGCGAAGATGCGGTAGTCGTCCCTCATGGCGTCACCAATCATTCATCGCGTCACGACGCTCGATCTTGCCGTGCGGCCGATCGTCTGGCCGTTCGCGGAGGAACGGGGGGCCGAGATTGCGGCGCATTTCGCCGAGAAGCAACGCGAGCGGCCGAAGATCTGGAATGGGCGCGTCCTGCTCGGGCAGGACGCGGTGTTTGCGGATGGCCATCTCTCCGCGACCTATTTCGAGACCGATTTTGCCAGCTTCCTCGCCTGGCGCGACTGGGGATTTCCCGACAAGGCGGTGTTCAACGGATTTGGCATGGGCGCGCTGCGCGCTTCCGACGGCGCCTTCATCATGGGCGAAATGGCGCAGCACACCGCCAATGCGGGCCGCATCTATTTCCCCTCGGGCACGCCCGACCTCGACGACGTCATTGAGGGTGCGCTCGACATTCCCGGCAGCGTCGTCCGCGAAATCGAGGAGGAGACCGGCCTGACCGCGGCGGACTATCGGGCCGAGCCGGACTGGCACTGCATCGTCAGCGGCCCCGCGATTGCGATGATGCAGGTGCTCAATCTGGACATGCCCGGCGATGAGGCTCGCGCGCTGATCGAAGCCAATCTCGCCCGTGAGGACGAGCCTGAATTGTCGGCCATTCATCTCGTGCGCGGGATGAGTGATCTCACGCCGACCATGCCGCGATTTGTCACGGCCTTTATCGAGCAGCAGTTCGCTTCGCGCTGATGCGCAAGGCTTGACATCGCTGCGCTCAGCCCATGTGATGGGGCAACGAAAAGCAAGACGAATGCAATGCACAATCGTCCAGGGAGGTTTTGATGCGCCTGCGCATGGCTGCCCGGTTGGTACGTGGGCTGGTGGTCGCGATATCGGCGACGGGCTTGGCGGTGTCCGCCCAGGCTCAGGACAAGAAGATCAAGATCGGCGTTGTTTTTGATTTGACCGGGCCTTTGGCCGGCGGTGGCTCCGAGCTCAATTATGTCGGCACAAAGATCATCCTCGACCATTTCGCCAAGACCGGCGTCGAGGGCTACAAGATCGAGGCGGTCTATGCCGACGCGCAGAGCAAGCCCGACATCGCCATCAACGAATCCGTCCGCCTGCTCGAGCAGGAGAAGGTCGACATGGTGCTCGGCTTCTTCTCCTCGGCGCAGTGCGTGCCCGTAGCCGCCCGCGTCGAGCAGCTCAAGAAGTTCATGTGGATGACGACCTGCATTTCGTCGGCCGTGTTCAACGAGAAGGGCTACAAATACGTGTTCCGGCCGCAGGCGAGCGGCGACCAATTCGGCATGATGACGATGGATTTCATCGCGCAGAACGCCAAGGAGAAGTTCGGCAAGGAACCAAAGGATCTGCGCGTCGCCATCATCCACGAGGACGGCGCCTATGGCGTCGACGTCTCCAAGGGCAACGAGGCCGGCGCGAAGAAAGCCGGCTTCAACGTCGTGCTCAAGGAAGGCTATTCGGCGACAGCGCCTGATCTGTCCCCGCTGGTGACCAAGCTGAAACGCGCCAAGCCCGACGTGATCTTCCACACCGGCTACAATCCGGACATCACCCTGCTGCTGCGCCAGGCCCGCGAGCAGGGCCTGAGGTTCGGCGCGCTGATGGGGCATGGCGCGGGCTATGGTGTCTATGAGAAGCTGAAGGAAGGCATGGGAGCCGATGCCGCCTATATCTTCAACGCGGACCCGATCTCGATCTGGCTGGCCAACCAGAAGACCATGGATCCGAAGCTCTCGCCCGTCATCAAGATGGTCGGCGAGGAGTTCGACAAGATCCGGCCCGGCGTTGCCATCCGCTCCGCCCATGTCGGCATCGGTGCGTCCAACACCTACGTGTTCATGGCGGATGTGCTGCCGCGGGCGATCAAGAAGTACGGTGGCGTCGATCCCGATGCGCTGCGCAAGGCGGCGCTCGACGCCGACATCTCCGAGGGCGGCACCATGCTCGGCTTCGGCGTGAAGTTCTACAGCGAGGGCACGCCCATGGCCGGGCAGAACGAGCGCTCGTTCCCCGTCGTGATCCAGTATCTCGAGGACAAGTCTCATGTGGTGTGGCCGAAGAGCCAGGCGCAGCGCGAGGCCGTGCTGCCGCTGCCGAAAGGCACCACCTACAGCAACCAGTAGCAGCGGAGGGCTTTGGTGCTGGAAGTCAGCGGGCTGGTGAAGCGGTTCGGCGGCTTTACCGCCGTCAACAACGTGTCGTTCCAGGTCGATCAGGGCGAGATCCTCGGCCTGATCGGTCCCAACGGTTCGGGCAAGAGCACGATCTTCAACATGCTTTCCGGCACGCTGGCGCCGACATCGGGCTCGATCATGTTCGGCGGCTCCGAGATCGCAGGCCTCGCGCCGCACCGGATCATCAACAGCGGCATTGGCCGCACCTTCCAGATTCCGCGGCCGTTCCGCCGCCTGACCATCTTCGAGAACGTCGCGCTCGCCGGCTTTTACGGCCAGGGCCGCCACAGCCGGGCCAGGGCGGAGGAGGCGGCCGAACGATCGCTGGCGATGGT
>NZ_JALBHA010000383.1:0-6463 GCF_023006445.1 Bradyrhizobium sp. SHOUNA76 | reverse complement strand
GACACGCCCGCATCCGGCGCCATCGCAACGCGCGTTCCCCCCGCGAGGAACTTGGCCGACTCGGCCGCGATGACGATGTCTGAGGCGCAGACGAGGCCGAACCCGCCGCCGCCCGCCGCAAAGCCGTGCACCGAGGCGATGACAGGTGCTTCGAGCCGCAACAAGCCGGTGACCGCATTCTGCAGATAGGCCGTCGCCTGGCGGATATAGTCCGGTAATTTCTCGCCTTTGGATGCAAAGGCGCGCACGTCACCACCGGCGCAGAAGTTCGCACCCTCGCCACTCAGCAGCACCACGCGCAGATCGGGGTGGCCGTGACACGCCATGATGGCATCGCAGAGCGCGCTGAGAAGCTCGACGCTCATGCCGTTCGCGGCATCGGGCCGGTTGAGACGCAGATGCGCGATGCCCTTGTCGATGTCGAGCAGAACAGGTCCCTTGTCGATCATGGTGCGAGACCTCTCCTAAACCAGGAATGACAGTGTGTAGATCGCCTTGTCATTGTTGACGAGCACCACCTTTTTGTAAGCCATGCGCAAATCGCCATCGACATGGCGCAGTCGGTACTCGTTGCGGGCGGCCCACAGCGTATCGTCACGCAAGCTCGATTCGAAGATCAGGCTGTTGCTGGCCACCCCGATGTCGCCACCCGGGTGCTCACCTATCAGCTCGATGTTGGAGACGAGCCGACGCAGGTTAGATTGCGGCGTCTGGGTGAAATGCTTGCCCGTCATGAGCTGGCGCACGCGCAGGGCGATCCGCGAGCGGTTGTCGTAGATGATGGACATCTCCCGCTCCGGATCGATATTGGCGCCGTTGGCCGGCACCCAGTAGACGCCATCGTCTGTCCAGAGCCTTTCCCAGGCCTCGTATTGATGCTCGTCCTGCAAGCGCGCCTCGCGATTCAGGAAGGCAGTCACGGCGCCCATCAGCGTGGCGCTGCTCTCGCGCGACAGCATCAGGCGGCCTCCATCAGCTTGCGATAGTGAGCCCAGATGCCGCGCGACGGCACCTCGTCGGTGACGTGGCCGATCTTGAAGCCGAGTTCGTCCCGGCGCTCGCGCTTTTCGCCGCGGCCCAGAAAAACCCATTCCGGATTGCGCGCCAGTACACCGCGATGGCAGCGTTCGTACATCTCGGAATCATCGGCGAGCAGGAAGCCGGCCGGGCCGACGGAGCCCATGGTCTGCTGGCGCAAGCGGCGGTTCAGATCAGGCGCCCCCTTGAACTGCAGCGCCGTGACGTGCTGCACGCTGTCGTCGACACCGAGCGGCTGAATGACGAACATCTGGATTTCGGCGAGAAACAGGTTCGGGAAGATCATCACATGCGGCGTGCCATCGATCATGATCTCCCGTGCGGCTGTATCGCCATAAGCCGCCTTCATGCGCGCCGTGTAGTCCGGCAAGCGCTCTTCACTGGTGCCGAACCAGCTCATCGGCAGGTCGCGCTTGCGGAACTCGGGCCGCAGGTCGATCTCGGTGTGGCCATTGCCGTAGTCGCGAGTCAGTGCGGTCGAGGCACCGCCATAGAGCTTGCCGATCATGCTGTCGGCGACGCCGAAGATCGAGGTGTGGACGAAGGCCGGATGATAGCCGTCGCACTCGTTCTCCAGGATGAACTTCCAGTTGGCCTTCACGCGATGTTTGAGAAAACCGGCCGTGATCTCGACTTCGCCTTCCGGCGAGGTGCGTACCAGGCGGTCGATGGTCTCGGCGGCGCCTCCGAGATGCTCTTTCAGGGTCGGGCCTTCGGCGGCGAAGGAGCCGAACACGAACCCGCGGTGGGATTCGACGCGCGTCACCCGACCGAGCGCGAGCTCCGCCCTGTCCTGCCCCTCATATCCGTCGGGAAAGGCATAACCAACCAGGCGGCCGTCATTGGCGAACGTCCATGAGTGGAACGGACAGGTGAAGGACCGCGCATTGCCGCGCTCATAGGAGCAGACTTGGTTGCCGCGGTGCGAACAGCGGTTGAGCAGCAGGTTTACCTTGCCCTGCTCGTCGCGCGTCATGATCACGGATTGCGGGCCGATTGACTTGACGACGTAGTCGTTGGCCTTGGGGACCTCACTCTCGTGGCCGACATAGACCCAGGTGCGGTACCAGATGTTCTGCAGTTCTGCCTCGAAAATGGAACGGTCGGTGTAGAGCGAGCCGTGGATCCGATCTGGGTGGATCAGCTCGTTCCACTGCGCCATCCGGCGTACGACGTTCATCGTCTGGCCTCCGACCCGAATAATAATCCGACTGACCGTTTAACTATTAGCAAAGCTGGCGCCGCACAGCAAGCCCGAATGCGTGGGCGTCGCCGTTGCCCTGGATGTGGCCTCCCATTCCCAGGCCTATCGACCAGAGCCGCCGGTGATCAAAGGGCGCTGCCAGGCAGCCGGAGACGCCGCCCGCGGAGAGCCGATCATGCGGAAGACCTATCAGAGCTTAGCTGGAGGACCCTGATCGACAGGTGATCGCAAGCAGTCCCCGGCGTCGACCAGCGGCTCGCAAGGATGGGACGTTGCCATGTTAGGCCACGGCAGGGATCAGCGGCAGCTGAAGCTTGAAGGCTGCGTTGCCGACCCGCTGCCGTTCCATGTGGTCATCAGCGGATAGACACACGCCGGATAGCTCACGGTGTTATCGCGCGACATCAGCATGATCTCCTCCGGAGCGACGCCCCTCTCGACCCAGTCTGTGAGCGCGGAGAAGAACTGATCCTGCTCGCGAGCGGGCTTCTGGTTGGCATTGCCGGGCAGTTTCGGCAGCGGCACGGCATCGTTGCGCCCCCCGGCCGCATAGGCGCGTCCCTGAGAGGAATGCGCGACGCCGGGCAACAGGTACATGCGCATGAATTTCTGCACCTCGGCTTGGCCACCCATCGCCGCCAACACTCGCTCGTGATAGTTGACGTTGCCTGCCGGCGGAATGGCGTCGTCGGCAAGCCCGCTCCAGACGATCACCTTGCGGCCGAGGTCGCGCAGCTTGGCAAGATCGGCCTTGTCAGTGGCGAGACCCGCAAACAGCGTCGGCTGCAGGGCGACGTTCTTGTCGAAGGCATCGGCAACACCGGCATAGTCGAGTTCGAGCCATTTGTTTCGGACATTCGTGGAGCCGTTCGCGATCGGGATCGATGACGTCGCGCCGGCATCGGCGGCATAGCGCACGTCCTGCAAGGCCAGCGCCAGAGCGTCCGTGGATGCGCTCTTGACCAGGCCGGCGATCGCGGTGCCGCGCGTGAACGTCCACCAGAGCTGATTGTTGCCGAGCGACTTTCCGCTCCGGGCATCGCGGCTCTGTGCTGCATCGACGTTGCCATCACGCGCCGCGCCGTACCAGATCTTGCCGAGCGCCCTCGCCTCGCTGGCGCTCATGCAGGTCGCCACATCATTGCTGCTGCCGGTGACGCCGGTCCCCGCCTCCCCCGCGCAAAGCGCCGCTGCATCGCGTGCAGGATCGTAATCGCACGCAAAGGGATCGAGCAGGAAGCCGAGCCCCGCCTTGTCGCAGCTCGCCACCGCGCGCTTGTTGACCGCATCCACCCTGGACGCGAAGGCGGCCGCTTCAGCCTTGTTGACTGCGGTGATGCCAAGCTCGGTCTTCATCACGATCTGCGGATAAATCGAGACGGTGCCGAATCTGGCAATGTTGAGCGCGGGCTGGGCGATCAGATAGCCGTCATAAAGCTCCGGAAATTCCTGAGCGATCTTCATGCCCTGCCGGCCGCCTTGCGAATGGCCGTCGTAATAGGCAAACTTGGGCGCCTTGCCGTAATAGAGATTGACCAGCGCCTTCGTCTTTACCGCCTGCTCGACCATCGCATCGACCGAAAAGCTGCGCAGCGCCTCGGCATTCACCTTACCGTCCGATAAGAACGTGAAGGAGCCGTCCTGGTACCAGGGCTGGCCGGCATCGGTGGTGCCGGAAGCATAACCGACGTTGGCATTGACGATGGCCGGCACCTTGCTCCCGATCTTGTCGGCATAGCGGTGTCCGCCGCCAACCCAGCCGCCGCCGCCATAGTTGCGGATGCGCTCATTCCAGTTGGCGGGTGTCGGCAGCCAGACTTCGATGCCGATGCCTTCGGAATACGAGCGCGCCGACTTGTCCTTCTCGGCAGTGGCGCCAGGGCCGATCAGCAATTTGACAAGGCAGAGGTCGGCGGCCGCCGTTATCGGCGTCGGCGCGTCCGGGGCCAGCAATTCCTCGCCCTTTTTCACCAGGCGAACGGCGACGACGCTGGTATTCTCATCAGGACGAAAAGCCTGCTTGATACCATCGTCGCACGACAGCGGCTCGGCCAGCGCGCTGGCAAGCTGGCTCGAGACTGCCAGCAGCAGGAGGGACCAGATGATTTTCCGTGGCGTAGTCGACATCGACATATCCCTCTCGATTCCGGGCCTGCAACGATAGCGCGTCGCTGACCTGGGACAATTATCCGTTTATTACCCGAACTTAACATGATGTTATTTTTGTCAAGTGGCCGCCGGACGTGGGCGAGCGAAGCGCTCGATGCATGCATCGCCGCGCACCATCCGAATGTCTTTGCGGGCGCGTATCGACGCGCGTCCGCTTCTTCGTGACTTGCCTCCCTTGATCCGACAAGCTAGGCAAGCTTCAGCAGGTACGAGTTGCAGTGGAGCGTCTACGATGTCCGAGCGTCCGGCGCGCGACGAGCGTCGCAAAGACTTCGTCTGGTGGACGAAGATCTCGAGCCGTTGGGCCGATTGTGATGCCTACGGACACGTGAACAATGCAACCTATTATAGCTGGTTCGACACGGCCTTGACCCTTCTGGCGATCGAGCGCGGAATTCTCCGTGCGCCAGGTCAGACGTCGATCGGGCTTTGTATCGCCAGTGAATGCGAATTCCTGGCTCCGGTCGGCTTTCCGGAAACGGTCGATATCGGCATTCGGCTGGGTCGACTGGGGAGCAGTTCGATCACGTACGAGCTCGCGATGTTTGGCGAAGCCGCCGACAAGGCATCGGCCGTCTGTAAATTCACGCACGTCTATGTCGACGCCGAAACGCGAGCGAAAGTATCGCTGACCGAAGAGCAAAGATCTGCGATTGGAGACTTGCTCCGGCATTAGCCCTCGCGCGGTCGGCCCGATATTCCCGTGTATTGAAGCACGATCAGGTCGGCCGTCTCATGGCGACGGCTCAGCATCGAAAGTAACCGGGCACAATCGCCCCATACCAGTCGAGCACGCGCCGCACCCAATTGCGTCGCATCCCGCCAATTGCCTGGTTGAAATTATCATTATGAAATTCTTGAGTGTAGAATGGCTCACGGTGTCTCACAAAGCGGACACCGGAAATTGGCGTAAGCATGAATGTCATGAATCGAACGACTCCTATGCTGGCCTGAGCGGTCAATTCCTCAGTACGGCTTCTGCTGATCGCCCGGCATTCTCGTCATCTCCTCCCTGAAGGCTTTCTCTGAGCAAGAAGCGCGATCTGCCTTGCGCCGTGCGGCACAAGGTAGATGACGAGGAACAGCAGCACGCCGAACACCGCGCCGGAGAGGCCCTTGGAGATGCTTTCCGCGATGTTCGGCACGAAGATGATGAAGGCAGCACCGACGAACGAGCCGGGCAGCCAGCCGACGCCGCCGACGACCATGCCCAGGAACAGCGAGATCGCGAGGAGGAAGGTGTAGCTGTCGGGCGCGACGAACTGCACCGCAATGGCGCTCAGCCCCCCCGCTACTCCGGTGATGCCGGCGCTCACTCCGAAGGCCAGCGTCTTGTAGAGCGCGACATCCACACCCATCGCGGAAGCTGCGATCTCGTTGTCGCGGATCGCCATGAAGGCCCGGCCCGAGCGGGAACGCAGCAGGTTCACCGCGAAGATGTAGATCGCGAGCGTCACGATGAGCGTGAAGTAGTACAGCCACATGTCCTGCGACATCGGCAGGCCGAACGGCGCGTCAGGCTTGGTGACGACGAGGCCCTGTACGCCGCCGGTCCAGTGCTCGATAACGTTCAGCTTGAGCAGCTGCGGCATCGCAGTTGCGAGCGCGAAGGTGGCGAGCGCGAGATAGACGCCCGACAGCCGCAGTGCCGGCTTGCCGAACAGGTAACCGAAGCCGAAACAGACCACGCCGGCGACCGGCAGCGTCAGCGCATAATTGACGTTGAAGTGCTCCAAGAGCACTGCGGTCGTATAGGCGCCGACGGCGTAGAACGCGCTCTGGCCGAGCGAGAACTGTCCGGAGCCGCCGGTCAGGATGTTGAGCGCCAGCACCGCGAGCCCGTAGATCAGGAGCATCGTCATCTGGAAGATGATGAAGTTCTTGACGAACACCGGCACGATCAACAGCACCGCCAGCACCAGCAGCGAGGTGCCCGTGCCCAGCGTCATGGCCCGCTTCGGAACCGCCTCGACCGCCTCGTGGCCTTCGCCGACGACTTCTTCTGCAGCGCTCATGATCAAACTCGCTTGACGATGTGCCGGCCGAACAGGC
>NZ_JALBHA010000382.1:0-6472 GCF_023006445.1 Bradyrhizobium sp. SHOUNA76 | reverse complement strand
CGTATTGCACGGCAAAGGCGAGGATCTTGGCGCCGCCGGCGACCACCGTCAGGTAGAACGCCCACAGCTTTAGATCGCCGGTGGAGGCGACCACGATCATGCCGGCGCCGAAGGTGGTGCCGCAGGCCGACGAGCTGCAGGTGCTGGCCGATCTCCTCAACGGTGCCGAGCGCATCACCTTGTTCTGTGGCCGCGGCTGCGCCGGCGCGCACGCGCCCTTGATGCAGCTTGCGGAGGCGCTGAAGAGTCCGATCGTCCATGCGCTCGGCGGCAAGGAGCATGTCGAATACGATAACCCCTACGACGTCGGCATGACCGGCTTCATCGGCTTCTCCTCGGGATACGCGGCCATGCACGCCTGCGACGCGCTGGTGATGCTCGGCACCGATTTTCCCTACAAGCAGTTCTTCCCGACCGACTGCCAGATCGCGCAGATCGACATTCGCCCGGAGAATCTGGGGCGGCGCTGCAAGATCGATCTCGGCCTCGTCGGCGACGTCAAGCTCACCATCGCGGCGCTGCTGCCGCTGCTCAAAGCCAAGACGCAGCGCAAGCACCTCGATGATGCCGTCGCGCATTACAAGAAGGCGCGCGAAGGGCTCGATGCGCTCGCCAAGGGAACGCCGGGCAGCAAGCCGATCCACCCGCAATATCTCGCAAAGATCATCAGCGACCACGCGGCCGACGATGCCGTGTTCACCGCCGATGTCGGCACGCCGACGGTGTGGGCCGCGCGCTATCTCGACATGAACGGCCGCCGCCGGCTGATCGGCTCCTTCGTGCACGGCTCGATGGCCAACGCGATGCCGCAGGCGATCGGCGCGCAGGCTGCCCAACCCGGCCGACAAGTGATCTCGCTCTCCGGCGACGGCGGCTTCACCATGCTGATGGGCGATCTGATCACGCTGACGCAGATGAAGCTGCCGGTGAAGGTGGTGATCTTCAACAACGGCGTGCTCGGCTTCGTCGCGCTGGAGATGAAGGCGGCCGGCTTCGTCGACACCAATGTCGACCTGGAGAATCCTGACTTCGCGGCGATGGCGCGCGCGATGGGCATCTTTGCCAAACGCGTCGAGGATCCCGGCGAGCTCCCCGGTGCGGTGAAGGAGATGCTCGCCCATAACGGGCCGGCGCTGCTCGATGTCGTCACCGCCAAGCAGGAACTGTCGATGCCGCCGACCATCACCACCGAGCAGATCAAGGGCTTCAGCCTCTGGGTGCTGCGCGCGGTGATGAACGGCCGCGGCGACGAGGTGCTGGATCTCGCGAAGACGAATCTCTTGCCGCGCTAGAGCGCAATGGAATCAAGATCGATGCTGCAGCGGAGGTGCGTTCCCTCTCCCACTTGCCGGAGAGGTGGACGAGCCCTTCATGCGCGGCTAACCCCGCTTCACCGAAGGTGGTGCCGGCAGCCGCTGCTCACGGCGCTGGAGGCGTTGCCAGTGCAGCGCGGTGCCGATCAGCAGGGCCGGCAGGAAGCCGAGCACGATCAGGAAATGCGGCAGCTGCGTCGGTGAGACGAAGGCGATGGCGATGTCCGAGATCAGCCAGAGCGCTGCGAATATCACCGCAAAGTCGGTTCGCGGGCAGCGGAGGTAGTAGAACACGGCGGTGATGAGGATCGCGGGACCGATCGCAACGCCGATCATGATTGCGGTCAGCTCCTTCGGCGTCAACGCGTCGAGCATCATCGAGGCCAGCAGCCAGAGTGCGGCGAACATGGCGACGATGTCGAGCGGATGCCGCAATCCAATACCTCTCGCAGTGACGCGCTATCGTTGTGGCCGGAACTGCGGCCGTCAAGTCAAAAGGCGCTTATTCCTCGTCACTTCCCGGCGTCGGACGCAGCATGAAATGACCGAAAGCGGTGGCGATCGGCTTTTCCGCATCGTCCTGCCAGGCGCGCGCCTCGAAGGCGACGATGCGCCGTCCCTGCTTCACGATCGAGACATCGGCGAACGTGTCGAGGGCGCGGCCGGAACGCAAATAGTTGACGGTAAGGCCGATCGGCTTGGGCAGCGCGGCGGTGCCGAGCTCGCGCGCCACGCCGACGATCGCGGTGGTCTCGAGGAAGGCGCCGGTCATGCCGCCATGGATCGCAGGCAGGATCGGATTGCCGATGATCACAGGCGAAAACGGCATCGTCAGCGTGCCGTTGCCGTTGACGCGGATGCCGAGGCAGCGCGCAAACGGGCTGTGCGCGAACGGGCCGTCCGGGTCGTCCGGCGCCTCCAGCGTCGGGATGCTCCGTCCATCCATCCTGCGGTCCGCGAGCATGTTGGTGCGGTTGGCGCCGATCATGAAGCAGGCGGTCGCGGTCGCCACCGGATCGTCCTCGGATTCCTGATAGGCGGTGGAGCGCACGAAGGCGATCGAGCGCGTGGTGCGGTAGCAGACCGAATGCGCCTTGATGTCGAGGCCCGGCGTCGCCGGCTTCTGGTAGTCGATGCGCAGATCGAGCGTCGCGATCGCGCGCGTGCCGTCGAGTGCAAGCTGCACCGCCATGCCGCAGCTCTCGTCCAGCATCGCGGTGACGACGCCGCCGTGCAGCACGCCGGTCTCGATGTCGCCGACGAAGACGGGCCGGTAGGGCAGGCTGGACCAGGCCTCAGCCGGCGCGAAACGGTCGAGCTGAAGGCCGCTGATATGGCCGTAATCGGAACGGCGGCCCTTGATCGCCTCGGCGAGTTCCTCGAACGGGAGCGTGGTCGGTATGGTGCTCATGGTGACGTTCTAGACCAGTGCCGGCCGCCGCGCAAAACCCAGAAGGGGCCTCGACAGAGCCGGCCAAAGCACCGATGGTGGGCGCTTCGTTCGTCGTTTAGCTGCAAGGAGCGCCCATGGCCGACCCCGAAACGCCCGCCGCCAATCAGGGGCCCGTCACCATTTCGACCTCCAGCTCGGAGCGGGCGCCGATCATCTATTTCGACGGCGCGTCCTGCTTCGGCCATCACAACGGCGCGATCCAGATCGAGCTCGCCGCGAACCTCTTGATGCCGATCGGCGCCGCCGTCAGGGTCGACGTGGTCCAGACCGCGCACTTACGTTGCAGCGTGGCCGCAGCGCTGGCGCTGCGCGAAGCGCTCGACAAGGCACTGGCGATGTACAAGCAGGGGCAGCAGCAGCCCGCGGCGGAGGAGATTCCGGTGGTGAAGAACTGAGGCTGCTTGTGCGATCGCATGTCACTGCGATCGCTTTTCAGCCCACATGCACCTTCGGCTTCCTGCCGCCGTTCCACTTGCCGTCGAGCGCGCGCTCGATCTGGGCGGCGAGCTGCAGCAGGAGGCCGTCATTGGCCTGCTTGGCGATGGCCTGGATGCCGAGCGGCAGGCCGTGCTCCTGGCTCGCCATCGGCATCGAGATCGCCGGCATGCCGCAGAGATTGGCGAGCGGCGTGAAGGCGAAGAAGCGCCAGAGATTGCCGAACCAGTCCAGCACATCGGGATTGTCGGAGATGGTGAGATATTCCCTGGTGCCGACCCTCGGCGTCGGCAGCGCGGTGATCGGCGTCAGGATCACGTCCCACTGCTCGAAGAAGGCGCCGAAGCCGCGTGACGTCGTGTTGAACACGCCCTGCATCTTCGCCCGCTCGGCAAAGGTGGTATGGCGGCCGGCTTCCCAGATCCGGATGTTCATGGGCTCGATCAGGTCTTCCGGCGGCTTGTCCAGCCCGCGCGCGGCCAGCATGTTGGAGATCACCACCGCAAAGTTCGAGATGTAGCAGGTGGTCTGCGCGGCGAAGGCGGCGCGGAAATCGAGCTCGGGCAGGGCGTAGTCGACGTGATGGCCGAGGCCTTCGAGGAAGCGGCCGGTCTTCTCCAGCTCGGCTGCGATCTCGGGCGTAGCGGTGTAGTCGCCCCACGTGTGCGACAGCGCGATGCGCAGCTTTGAAGGATCGCGCTTGATCATCTCGGAATAAGGCTGCGCCGTGGTCCAGAACGGCATGAACTCGCCGGGCGCAGGTCCCCTCGCGTGATCGACGAAGGCGGCGGTATCGCGCACCGAGCGCGACTGGCAGCCCTGGATCGAGACGAGGCCGGTGAGGTCGGACATGTGCGGGGCGAGCGAGAACACGCCGCGCGAGACTTTCAATCCGATATTGCCGTTGACGCCGGCGGGAATGCGGATCGAGCCGCCGCCGTCGGTGGCATGCGCGATCGGCACTACCCCCGCGGCGACCATCGCGGCGCTGCCCGCGGACGAGCCGCAGGTGGTGTAGTCGGTATTCCAGGGATTGCGGGTGACGTAGACGGCGGGATTGTCGGCCGAAGAGCACACGCCGAATTCCGGCGTGGTGGTGCGTCCGATCAGGTTGAGCCCGGCCTGGCGGAATTTGCCGGTCAGGAACGTGTCGGCCGCGGCGCGATTGCCGCGCATCAACAGCGAGCCCATCTCCTGCAGCCGGCCCTTCATGGTCGGCCCGAGATCCTTCATCAGGAAGGGCAGGCCGGCGAAAGGACCTGCGAGATTGGCGCCATCCTTGGCGGGATCGGCGATCACGTCCTCGAACAGCTCGACCACGCCCGACAGGGCGGGATTCACCTTGGCGACACCCGCGGCAGCCTGGCGCGCCAATTCCTTCGCCGTCAGCTCGCCCTTGCGGACACGCCCCGCCAGTGCGACGCCATCGTGCTGCGCCCATTCAGTCCAGCTCATCGGCAAGGTCATGACGTCAAAATCCCCTTGAATAGCGAGGCCACCTTTTTCGCAAGGGACCGCCTGAATCAACTGAGCCGGCGCGAGGGGCAGGGTTGCGTGGGGCGGAGAGGTGGCCGATCAATCGAAGAGCCGCGCGATGACCGCAACCGGTCCGCCGCCCGCCGGCCCCTGATGTTCGGCGCCGCCGGAAACATAGACCGCCCCGGTGCCGGCGAGACCTGCAATCAGGCCGCCGACGGCAGCGCGCGCGTGGCGGGTCGAGCTGATGTCGGTATCCTCCAGCATAGTGTGGCGGAAGCCGCGCACGCTGCCATCAGGCGAGGCCTCCGCTTTGGCAAAGACGTTGACGAGCGCGCGACCTGCCGCAGTTTCTGGCGCAACGCCAACGCTCTGCAGTGCCGACATCACCGCCGAGGCGTCGATCGCATCGTCCATCACGGCGTGGCCGATCTCGAACTCGCTCACCGACGCCGCTGAGTTGCCGAGCACGATGACGACGTTGTGCATCAGCTCGATCCCGGACGAGGTCGAGGCCACTTTCGAGAACAGATCGTAGCGCCGCAGCACGTCTTCGTCCCGGACATCGGAGGCGATCTCGCCGAGCGCAACGGCAACGCCGAGGGCGGACGCGCCGCGCGAATAGGCCATCGAGCTGTAGGCGCTGGTCGTCACCGTCTTGTTACCGCGCGCGTTTGCCGCCGCGACGCGATCGCTGGTCAGCAGCGGGCACTTGATCTGAACGAAATGGACGTCGGCGGGATCGGTGAGGCCGGCATCCACCATCGCGGCTTTCACGGCCCTGGCCGTCTCCGTGATCTGCGCGGAGCGGCCGAGCTCTTCGGGAAGGAAATCGCGGGTGTACGCCATGCCGATGCTCAGGCGCTTGCCTGCGATGCCCGCCGGCCGCTGCGGGACATCCTGGCGCGTGAACACGGTGATGTGCGGGCTGAGCACGCCCTCGGTGCCGCCTGACATCACAAAGGCGATCCGCTGCTCGACCTCATGCGCCGTCAGACCGAGCTGCGGCGCAAGCGCCGTGCACAGCGCGGCAACGGCATACTCCCGGGTGAAATCATTGACACCGCCATTGCCCTCGGTCTTGCCCAGGATGGCGAGGATCGATTTGGGATCTATCGCGCCGGAGCCGATCATAGCCATGAGGCTGGAGACGTCGCCGGGGCCCTTGGTGGCGAGCTTGAAGACGCCGGCCGATGTGGCGCGCATGGAGTGTCCTCCTAGGAAGTTCGCTGGTCCGGCAAGAGCAACCAGCCGTGGAAGTCAGGTGCGTGTCAAGGTGTGGTGCAATCGATGGATCACGCGCTATGGTCCGGCTTTCCCCGGGACGGCACGGAATGCGGCGTGCGCGCCGGTGGCCGTCCGCACCCTGTGTCGCACGCTAGTCAACCCCGTCCGCCAAAAATATTCCGCTTTACCGAAATTCGGTTTCGGCGTATGTGTCGGCCATCCTGATCCGGCGAAAGGGGCGGTCGTACGTCGTTTCGAACCGCGGATCGGGGAGCGGTGGACGCGGCAGCGTCGTGCACGAGAGGTGGGAGCAGGGCGGGATCAACCCCGTGAGGTCCCGGCCGCGTGCGGACGAGCGGCGCTTGAAGCGTACGGCCAAATCGCGTGGTCCTGGCTGTCGTTGCTACAGCCAAGCCTTGCGGAGGTGCGGGCCGCCCGACCGGGCGACGCGCGCCGCCAATTCGCGAGGTGACGGAGGCAAGCAGGAACTCGTCTCCGGGGAGAGCGCGCCATACGCCGTCAAACATCGCGCAGGGAAGGCCGGACGTTTCCGGCTTCACCTGTCATC
>NZ_JALBHA010000381.1:0-6481 GCF_023006445.1 Bradyrhizobium sp. SHOUNA76 | reverse complement strand
CCGTCCTCGGGGTCCTGGCTGGTCTCGGTCAGGCCGCGCGCCGTCAGGCGGTCGATCACGCCCTTGATGGTCGCGACGTCCATCGCGGTCAACCGGCCGAGCTGGTTCTGCGAGCACGGGCCGGTCTCGGCGAGTTTCGACAGCGCCGCCCATTGCGTCGGCGTCAAATTGGTGCCGATATCGCGAGCGAAGATCGAACTGTGACGCTGCCAGACCTGGCGCAGGATGAAGCCGACCTGCTCGTCGAGCACGTAAGGCGGCTTTGCCAGCTTGATGCTCTTCTTCGCCGTGACGCTTCTCGCCATCCGCTCGCAGCCCTTCCCTTTGCCGTCACAACGACAGATGCGCGTCGCGGATATCCGGACGCGCGTCGAGCTCGGCCATGGTGCCGCCGAAGCAGACGCGGCCGCGCTCGATGATGTAGGCGCGATCGGAGATCAACCGCGCGAAATGCAGATTCTGCTCGGAGACGACGATGCTGACGCCCTCCTTCTTCATGGTCAGGATGGCATCGACCATCTGTTCCACGATCTTCGGCGACAGGCCTTCCGACGGCTCGTCGAGCAGCACCAGCGACGGATTGCCCATCAGCGTGCGGGCGATGGTGAGCATCTGCTGCTCGCCACCGCTCATGCGGCCGCCCGGACGGCCCCGCATCTCGCCCAGATTCGGAAACAGCGTGAACAACTTTTCCCGGGTCCAGTGCGGGGCGTTCGGACGCTTCGGCTGGCGGCCGACTTCGAGGTTTTCCTCCACCGTCAGGTCGGTGAAGATGCGCCGCTCCTCCGGCACGTAGCCGAGCCCCTCGCGCACGATCTCATGCGTCGGACGCAGCGAGACGTCCTTGCCCTCGAACATGATGCGGCCGGTTCGTTGCGCGACGAGGCCGACGATCGAGCGGAACGTCGTCGACTTTCCGGCGCCGTTGCGCCCGAGCAGCGCCACCACCTCGCCCTCGCCGACCTCGAAGCCGATGTCGAACAGGATATGCGCCGGGCCGTAATGACTGTTGAGCCCCTCGACGGTCAGCTTCATGCCGAGGCTCCCTCGCGGTGGCGGGCATCATAGACGAGGCCCTCGCCGAGATAGACCGCCTGCACCTGCGGATTGCCGCGCACCTCGGCCGGCGTGCCTTCGGCGATCAGCGTGCCGCGATTGAGCACGATGATGCGGTCGGCGTGCTCGAACACCACATCCATGTCGTGCTCGGTGAAGAGCACCCCGATCGACTTTTCGCGGGCGATCTGAGCGGTGAGCCGCATCAGATCGACCCGCTCGCGCGGCGCCATGCCCGCGGTCGGCTCGTCCATCAGGAGCAGCTTCGGCTGGTTGGCGAGCGCCACCGCAAGCTCGAGCCGCTTGAGGTCGCCATAGGCGAGCTCGCCGCACGGACGATCCGCGTAGCCGCCCATGCCGACGAGCTCGAGCAGCCGGCCGGCCTCGCCGCGATCGAAGTTCGGTGCCGAGCCGAACAGGTTGAACAGCTGCTTCCCGTGCGAGATCAGCGCCACCTGGACGTTCTCGCGCACGGTCATGGTGGCAAAGGTCGCGGTGATCTGGAAGGTGCGCCCGACGCCGAGGCGCCAGACCTCACGCGGCTTCCTGGCCGTGATGTCTTCGCCGAGCAGGCGAACATGGCCGGTATCGGGCTTGTTCTGGCCGTTGAGCATGTCGAAGCAGGTACTCTTGCCGGCGCCGTTCGGCCCGATCAGTGCCAGGATCTCGCCGGCGCGCAGCGAGAACGACACCCCGCGCACGGCATGAATGCCGCCATAGGATTTGGTCAGACCTTCGACCTCAAGAAGTGGGGGTGCGATGCTCATTCGGCGGACTCGATCGGCTTGGCAAGCAAGGGGGACCCGGGCGGTGATGCCTTCTTGCGACGCTGCGCCAGCATCTCCAGCATGCCGACGATGCCCTTGGGGAAGACGACGACGATCAGCATGATGAAGCCGCCAAGCACGAGCTTCGACAGATCGGTTTGACTGACCAGCCAGATGTTCAGCGCCTTGTAGACGATGGCGCCGATCACCGCGCCCGACACCGTCTCGACGCCGCCCAGCAGCACCATGACCAGTGCATCGACCGAAAGCGAGATGCCGAGATTGTCCGGGAAGACGCTGCCCTTGAGATAGGCGAACAGCGCGCCGCCGATGCCGGCGGTCGTGCCGGCGATCACGAAGGCGGTCCATTGGATGCGCTTGGCGTTAATGCCGATCGCTTCAGTGCGCAGGAGCGAGTCGCGCGTGGCACGAAGCGCATAGCCGAACGGCGAGAACACCATGGCCCGCAGCGCGACGGTCACCAGCGCGGCGACGCCGAGCGCCAGCCAGTAGAAGTTCGACGGGCTCGCCGCCCATTTTTCCGGCCAGACGCCGAGAATGCCGTTGTCACCGCCGGTTACGCTCACCCACTGGAACGCGATCGACCAGACGATCTGCGCGAAGGCGAGCGTCAGCATGGCAAAATAGACGCCGGAGAGCTGCACGGCAAAGAAGCCGAACACGGCCGCGCCCATGCAGCCGAGCAGCGGGCCGAGCAGCAGGCAGACGATCATCGGCAGCCCCGCCATCTTGGCGAGGAAGGCGACGCCATAGGCGCCGAGGCCGAAATAAGCGGCGTGGCCGAACGACGCGAGCCCGCCGACCGACATCAGGAAGTGCAGGCTGACGGCGAAGATGACGAAGATCGCGATCTCCGAGCCGACGGTGAGCAGATAGTTGCCGGCGAACAGCGGCAGCGTCGCTGCAATCACGAGCGCCGCAAGCGCCGCGAGCCGCTCGTTCGACGTCAACGGCCGCCACGGATTGACGGTGAGACCCGGCGTCTTGCGCGCGGGCGCCTCCGGCTTGCCGAACAGGCCCCAGGGTCGCACGATCAGCACCACGGCCATCACCAGGAAGACCAGGATGATGGAAATCTTCGGGAAGATCAGGATGCCGAAGGCGTTGAGCTCGGAGACCAGCACGGCCGCGACGAAGGCCCCGACGATGCTGCCAAGGCCGCCGATCACGACCACGACGAAGACCTCGACGATGATCCGCAAATCCATGGCATGATGCACGGCATCGCGCGGGATCTGGAGCGCACCGCCGAGCGCGGCCAGGAAGACACCGACCGCGAACACCGACGTGAACAGCCATTTCTGGTTGACGCCGAGTGCTGCGACCATGTCGCGGTCCTGCGTCGCCGCGCGCACCAAGACGCCCCAACGCGTGCGCTGGAACAGCAGCCAGAGAATGCCGAGCACGACCGGGCCGAGCACGATCAGAAACAGGTCGTAGCTCGGGATGTTCTGGCCGAAGAAATCGATGGCGCCCTTGAAGCCCGGCGCGCGGCGACCGACGAGATCGTCAGGCCCCCAGATCAGCACGACGAGATCCTCGACCATCAGGGTCAGGCCGAAGGTTGCGAGCAGCTGGAATAGTTCCGGCGCATGATAGATGCGCCGAAGCAGCACCATCTCGACGAGCACGCCGATCAAGGCAACGGCAAACGCGGCCATCACGATCGCGCCCCAGAAACCGAGCGCACCCGACAGGCGCTCCGTCAGCGTGAAGGCGATGTAGGCGCCGATCATGTAGAAGGCGCCATGCGCGAAATTCACGATCCGCGTCACGCCGAAGATGATCGACAGGCCCGAGGCCACCAGGAACAGCGACGCTGCGCTGGCGAGACCGGTCAGAAACTGTACGACATAAAAGGCCATCGGCGGTCCGGGTTGGGTGTTGGATCTCATCCCGCTCGTGCGCGGGAGAAAGCTTTGTAGGGTGGGTTAGCCCTGCGATTGCGCGGAGCGCAATCGCTCGGCGTAACCCACCACTTCTGTTTCTGCGGATGCCGAAGGTGGTGGGTTACGCCAGCGGACTGCGCTTCGCGCAGCCGCGGGCTAACCCACCCTATGGCAGCGGGGATCAATCCTTCGGCCGCAGCTTCTCGACTTCGGCATCACCAGGCAGATAGTCCGCGCCCTTCTTGTAGGACGAGTCCACCATCACGCCCTTGCCGTCCTTCAGCGCGGTCTTGCCGACGAAGGCACCGAGTGTCGACTGGTGATCGATCTTGCGGAAGGTGATCTCGCCGAACGGCGACGGCACGGAGAGGCCTTCTGCCGCGGCGATCAGCTTCTCCGGATCGCTCGAGCCGGCCTTCGCCAGGATCGCAGCCGCCGACTTGATGGTCTGGTAGCCGACGATCGAGCCGAGACGCGGATAGTCGTTGTACTTGGCCTGGTAGGCCTTCAGGAACGCGTCATGCTCGGGCGTCTTGATCGAGTACCAGGGATAGCCGGTGACGATCCAGCCCTCGGGCGTCTCGTCCTTGAGCGGATCGAGATATTCGGGCTCGCCGGTCAGGAAGGACACGACCTCGCGTCCCTTGAACAGGCCGCGGGTGTTGCCTTCGCGCACGAGCTTGACGAGGTCGGCGCCGAAGGTGACGTTGAGGATGGCTTCCGGGTTGGCGGCGGCAACGGCCTGCACCACCGGACCTGCGTCGATCTTGCCCTGTGGTGGCCATTGCTCGTCGACCCACTGGATGTCTGGACGCTTCTCCGACATCAGCTTCTTGAACACCGCAACTGCGGACTGGCCGTATTCGTAGTTCGGCGCGATCGTCGCCCAACGCTTGGCCGGCAGCTTGCTGGCTGCCTCCACCAGCATCGCCGCCTGCATGTAGTTGGAGGGGCGCAGGCGGAAGGTGTATTTGTTGCCCTTGGACCAGGTGATGGCGTCCGTCAGCGGCTCGGCCGCGAGGAAGAACACCTTCTTCTGGTTGGCGAAGTCACTGACGGCGAGGCCGATGTTCGACAGGAACGTGCCCGCGAGCATCGCGACACCCTCGCTCGAAACCAGCTCGTTGGCCGCGGTCTGCGCATCCGCAGGCTTGCCGCCGTCGTCCTTGGAGATGACGACGAGCTTCTTGCCGTTGATGCCGCCGGCCGCGTTGACCTCTTCGACCGCAAGCTGCCATCCCTTGCGGTAGGGCTCGGTGAACGCCGGCAGCAGCGAATAGCTGTTGATCTCGCCGATCTTGATATCCTGCGCCATGGCCGAATGAGCCATGCCACCCGCCAACAGCGCAAACGCCGCGCCGACGAAATAGTTCTTTGCTCGCATCCCAACCTCCACCGTTAAAATTATCTTAGACCGTCTTCGCCTTTGATCTCCGCAACCGTCAGTCCGCCGACGCGCGGCAAAGGACGGCCGCTATCGGTGACGGCGACCGCGACCATGAT
Source organism: Bradyrhizobium sp. SHOUNA76 (assembly GCF_023006445.1). Taxonomy (NCBI): domain Bacteria; kingdom Pseudomonadati; phylum Pseudomonadota; class Alphaproteobacteria; order Hyphomicrobiales; family Nitrobacteraceae; genus Bradyrhizobium; species Bradyrhizobium sp. SHOUNA76. Next base: position 1,245 of record NZ_JALBHA010000381.1, on the reverse strand, counting down.
CTCGTTGGCGCGCGGCGCGTCGTTGATCTGTACTTCCATGCCGTCGAAATGACTACGCACGAAGGCTGCGTCCTTGTGACCGAGGGGAATGTCGAGCGTGGTGCCGGGGCCGCTGCGCTTTTTCGACGACGGAATCAGCGCGGCCCCCTTGCTCAGAACTTTACGTACCGGCGCGCCCATCTTCGGGTGAAGGATCGCGGCCGCGTGTTCCAGTTCGCCGTTCTCGCCGACGGCCGCGGCCTTGCCATAGCTCTGCGCCTTCGCGCCATCGATGCCGAGCGCAGCCACCGCGCGCTTCGACAGCAGCTCGCCCAGCTCCTCGCCGATCGCGATCAGCGGCGAGAGGTCTTCGACATATTGCCCCGCGAAGGGATTTTCGATCACGGCAATCGCCGCGGCTCGCCGCGTCGGCGGCGAGACTTGCCGGCCCATCTCCATCTGCGTCTCTTCGACGATGGTGACGATCTTGCGGATGATCGCGCTCATGATTGTGTCCTCAGGCTCTTCCCTGCTCAGGCATGAACCGCGTTCTCCAGCTTACGTGGGCGCGCTTCTTGCCGTTCAATATCTTTCGGTCCGATGACAAGCATATCACCACAAAGCTGCAACACGGCACCCTCGATCAAGCCGCGATCGAACAATTGGCGTGCACATTCCGCGCCAGATTCGAGTGCTGCCGCGATCTCGTCGTGCGACAACCGGCCGACATCGCGGGTGACGAGGCGTGGGCCGAGATCACTGTCGGGCTGAAGCTCGCTGGCCGGCTGACGGATGATGGCAGGATGTCCCGGCAGATCCACGGCATTGGCGATGACCGTCGCCGCCGCATCGGCTTGCGATGCCGTTGGGGCCAGCACCGTCACCGCGTCGGCAATCCCGAGCGAAAAACTGCGGCCACGGCGCCCGCTGGTCGCGACGCCCCGCACCGGGTCATCCGCATCGACCCTCAAAGCTCGCATCACGCCATCACGATCGGGGCGATCCATCAGGCCAATCGAAAAATGCTCGCCCCGGCCGAGATGAAGGGCGATGTCGCCGCCATTGTTGACATAGGCCTGATTGAGCGTCGCAGCGCCCAGCATGGCCCCGAGAATCTCCTCCGCTACACTGCCGGCAACGGCGGCCATCGGCGTGATGAAGCAATCAGCGGCAAAGGGCGCGACCGCGGCGTGCATGCGGCGCGCCACAACGCCTCTCAGCACAGTCCGCTCCCCGGCAGCACCGCGCAGCTCCGGCAGCTCCGCG
>NZ_JALBHA010000380.1:0-6485 GCF_023006445.1 Bradyrhizobium sp. SHOUNA76 | reverse complement strand
CTGGCCTCGCGCATCGACGCGTTGGCGGACGATTGCAGCCGGGCCACGCTGGTGGTGACGTCACGGCCCGCGCCGCCCGATTGCGCGGCGATGGTGGTGGACCGGAAACGGCTCCTTCGCCAGGGTGCGCTGGCTCTGACACAGCGTGGCGGTGGTTTTTCGGTTCAGGCGGTGAGGGCGGGAGGCACGAACCGCCCGTGGTTACCGGCCGGTGCCGGCGAAGGTGATTTCGACGGCAGCCTCGCGCCGAAGGCGGCACCCCGCAACCGCGACGCAACGCCGTCGGAGACCGACCTGCAGGCCGACGATTGACGCGATCGATCTACAGATACCAGGCCAGCACGGCTTCCAGCCTTGCGTTGCCGATGACCGGCAGGGCCACCATCCGGCTCAACCCGCCTGCGCAGGCCTCGGCGCCGGCGATCGAGCCGTCATGGCTGAGATCGTCGTTGAGCACTGGCATGCCGGCGGCCCAGGCGCCGCCGATACCGCCTTCGCCCCTGGCAATGGATTGCGTCGCATAGCGGGCGGCAAGGTCGGTGTGCGCGCTGCAATCGCCGGCACGCAGGACCAGCGCCGAACGGGCTTCGTTCGGGACCCAGATCTCGACGCGTCGCGCAATCGGCGTTGCCTGCGCGGAGAGGAATGTCAGAACCCAGGTCTGGTCGGCGCCGGTTCGGTAGGGCACGCCGACCCCCAAATTGATCCCGATCTTGGCCGCGTCCTCCCAGCGCAGGAAGCTCCTGGCGTCGTGCAGGTCCTTGACGATCAGCGGCAGACCCGCCTTCCAGGTGCGTCCAGGCAGGCCGAAGCCGCGAGGAAACTTGGTGTGGCGGGAGTTGAATTCGAACATGTCCGCCGTGCCGTAATAGCCGTCGACAAGCGCCATCTCGTGGGAGCGATCAGGATCGTTGTGCCAGAGTTCGATCGCGCCGACATGCGCCTCGTCGTCGCCGCAGAGCAGCACCATCACGGCTTGCAGGAATTCGCCTGCAAACACCGGCACCGCCACGCCGCAGGTGAGGCCGGCCGCGACGGCCTGATCGGTCCGCTTGAAATAGGAGTTGGCGAATGTCGTGAGGATGACGGGATGGCCAGAGGCCCAGGCCTTGCCTGGAAGCCCCTCGCCATATCCGAAATGCAGCTCTGCGCTGGCGGTCTTGAATGCGGACAGGCCTTCGTCGTAGAGGCCGCCGCCGAATTCCAGCCGCATGCGCGTCCGGTCAGGTATCCAGAGTTCAACGACGCGAATGAAGGTCTTCATCGAGCGTGTCCGCCGCCTCAAGCCACGACAGCATCGGACATTTGGCTGCGGAGCGGACGTTCAAAATTCAGGCAGGACGGCTTAAACTTCGTGCGGCGACGATGTGCGGCGGCGGGGCTCGCCGATCGATTTTCGTGAAGACACAAACCCGCCGGGCTCGCCGGCCTCGGCCGGCGATGGCATTTCAATCCTGGCCCGACCTGTTGTCGGTCGGGGTGGCGTCAGCCGATCGGCAGGCGCGTGACCGTCGGCCGGTTGTCGGCGACGATCTGCGGCTTGTGCTCGCGCTCGCTGACGGGCTGGGTCACCGGCAGTTGCAGCACGGTTGCGTGCTGGCCTTCGACGAGCTGCGTCACCAGCACGTATTTTCCATCCGGGAATTCGATCGCGTCGTGATGGCGATCGGGAATGTGCGGATCAATCTTGCCGAACTTGCCGACGCGAGAATTGACGGTACGCGTCCAGATCCATCGATTGTCGTAACGGACGTTGTCGGCGAAGGCGAGCTCCGTCCCCGGCAGCAGGCAGACGGCCACGGTCGGATCGGCCGCAGAAGCAAAACCACGCGTCGAGGTGCCGCGGAACGTTGTCGACACGATCGTCTCGCCGACTTCGGCGGGGCGCGATGCAACGGCATGTAGGCTGTAGTCACACATCGGGTGCTCCTCATGCGAAGATAGCAACCCGCGCCTCCCTCGGAGGCGCAAGCCTCTATCAGAGTGGAAGCACATAAAGCTCTGCTTGGTTGTGGGCAAATCTGCGGCTGGCCCGCGGGATGCGATCAAATTATCTTTTCGAATCCGCTAGGAACAAAGCTCACATCAATGCATTCGGCGAAGACGAGCGTCAGCGGCCCGCGAGCGCCCGAGCGCCGATGTATCATTGTCTGCTCGAGGCCTCGATACCGCCAAGTGATAAGTGCCTGGCGGCGACACGCCGAGGCGTCGCGCTGGAAAGGGGCCGGACAATCTGCGCAAGGCCAGAAGACTGCCCAGCAGGAGCGGATTAGATCCGCTCCAATCAGGATCATTGGTATCGAATGACCGCCGAAGGGTCTCAGTACTTCCGGTAAAGCCCGATCAGCTTGCCCTGAATCTTCACGCGGTTCGGCGGCAGGATGCGCACCTCGTAGGCGGCATTGGCGGGCTCGAGTGCGATCGAGGCGCCGCGGCGGCGGAAGCGCTTGAGCGTGGCCTCCTCGTCGTCGATCAGCGCCACCACGATGTCACCGGTATCGGCGCTCTCGTTGCGCTGGATCAGCGCCATGTCGCCGTCGAGGATACCGGCCTCGACCATGGAATCGCCGCGCACCTCGAGGGCGTAATGCTCGCCAGAGCCGAGCATGTCGGGCGGCACGCTGATGGTGTGGCTGCGGGTCTGCAACGCCTCGATCGGCGTGCCGGCTGCGATGCGGCCCATCACGGGCACCGCAACGGGCCGCTCGCCCTCGTCCACGGCCGGGCTGGAGCTCGTGCGGACCTTGCCGAGATTGCCCTCGATCACGCTCGGCGTGAAACCGCGTCGGTTGCCGGCGGCAGCCTGAAGCTCCGGCAGCTTGATCACTTCGATGGCACGGGCGCGGTTGGGCAGGCGGCGGATGAAGCCGCGCTCCTCGAGCGCGGTGATCAGGCGGTGGATGCCCGACTTCGAGCGCAGGTCGAGCGCATCCTTCATCTCGTCGAAGGAGGGCGGCACGCCGCTTTCCTTCAAGCGTTCGCTGATGAACCGCAGAAGCTCGTATTGTTTGCGCGTTAACATCTCGACCAAAGTCCCCCGGTTGATGTCGTTCGATTCCGAGACGATGAATTCAGCGACAAGCCGCTGCACGCTCGAAACAAATCATGAACGGACACTATATGTTCGATACATGTTCCGCAACTGCTTAATTTACCGTGAACAGACCGAAACTCGCGGAATGCGTGTGGCCACCCAGTTCAGACGGGGAGCCGCAGCACCTCGCAAGGGCTGCCGGCCTCGGCCTTCGGCGCGAACGGTGGGCGCACGAGAAGTACCTGTGCTGCAGCAAGATTCGCAAGCAGAGAGGAGTCCTGATGGCTGACGGGAACGGCAACGAGCGTGCCGTCGTCGCGCAGCTCCAGGCGCGCGCGCAGATAATCCTCGCGCTGGTCGTTGGCGCCGAGATCGCGGCCCAGCACGGCGCGCTCGCGACGATGATGAATCACTGAACGGCCGGACAGCGCGCGAATCAGCGGCACCATGAACAGGAAGGCGCACACGTAGGAGGACACGGGATTGCCGGGCAGACCGATCACGCGCATCGCGCCGAGCCGTCCGTGCATCATCGGCTTGCCGGGCCGAATCGCGATCTTCCAGAACGCCATCGAGATGCCTTCGTCCAGGAGCGCCTGCTGGACCAGGTCGTGGTCGCCGACCGACGCGCCGCCGGTCGTGATCAGGATGTCGGTACCGCTCTCGCGGGCGCGGCGGATGCCGGCGGAGGTGGCTGCAAGCGTATCGGCGGCGACGCCGAGGTCGATGGTATCAGCGCCCTCGCTGCGGGCGAGCGCGTGCAGGGCGTAGCCATTGGAATAGACGATCTGGCCGTGCCCGGGCGTTGAGCCCGGCATCACCAGTTCGTCGCCGGTGGCGAGAATCGCGACCTTCGGACGGCGGCAGACGGCGAGATGCGGGTGATTCATTCCGGCTGCGAGCGCAAGGTCGCGCTCTGTCAGGCGGGTTCCTTTGCGCAAGAGCACGTCGCCCTCGCGGAAGTCGACGCCTGCCGGGCGGATGTGCCGTCCGGCGATCGCGGCTTCCTGGATCGTGACGCACCTGCCGTCCGCGACGGTGTCCTCCTGGATCACGACCGCGTCCGCACCGTCGGGAATGACGCCGCCGGTGAAGATCCGTACGGCTTCGCCGGCACCGATCGTTCCTGCGAAAGGACGGCCCGCTGCGACCTCGCCGATGACCGTCAGGCGGGAATCGATCGTTGCGGCATCGGCCGCGCGTACGGCATAGCCGTCCATCGCCGACATCGCTTGCGGCGGCTGCGTGCGTCGCGACGCGACGTCTTGCGCAAGCACGCGGTGATAGGCCTCGTCGAGGGAGGCCTTCTCTTCGGGCAGTGGCTCTGCACCCGCCAGCACCGCGGCAAGCGCGTCAGAAACCGGCATCAGGGCCACGGGCTAAACTCCTGCTGGGCACATCGGTAAATGGCCGGCGAGAGTTCTATCCGAGTGCGGGCGCGAGGCAAAGCAGCACGCAGGGTGATTTATCCTGCGTGGCCTCAGCAGTGGAGGAGGCGGCTCAAGTCCGTCGCGGCATGATCCGGAAGGCGAGACAGACCGGGATGAGGATGGCCATGGCGAGCACGAGAAGGACGAATGCCACGGCCAGCATCGGTCAACTTCCGCTCGGTCGACCCGAGCCGTCGTCCAGTGCGACGTCGGGAGCTTTGGGACCTTGATCCTTGTCGGGCAGAGGGTCGGCCTGAGACTTCAGGTCGGCGGCCTTGCTGATCAGCTTGGCGGAAAGGTCAGAATCCGAGGTGGTTCTTGCGAATTCAAGCAGGAGAGAGGCTTGCTTGGTGAGATAGGTTTTGCCCAGCACGTCGATACGTCCGATGTAGAAGTCCCAACCGACTCATGAGTCCGAAGGGGGGTATTCCGTTCCCGGAACTCTGTACAAAAATGCACAAAGGCTTTGGGTTCCTCAAGTTCCGCAGATTTGTCCCGGGAACCGGGCGTGCGGTGAGCTTGCGCGGCAAGCGCTTAGCCTCAGATTCCCAGGGCTTTCAAGGCGTTCCCGACATCGCGCGGCGACGTGACATGCACGGCGGTCAGGCCGCGCGCCCGCGCTCCCTCGATGTTCTCGGCGAGATCGTCGAAGAACACGATGCGCTCCGCTGGCACGCCGATCGCCGCGACGACATGGTCGAAAGCCTCGGCATCCGGTTTGCGCAGGCCGATGCTGGAAGACAAATACAGTCTGCGGAAATGGCCGAGCAGATCGGCATATTCCTTCGAGAAATAGTCGACATGCGGCTGGTTGGTGTTGGAGAAGGCGTAGAGCGGCATCTGCTTCGCCGCGCGCGGCAACAGCTCGGCGATATCCGGCATTTCGCCGGCGAAGATCGCGTTCCAGCCCTCCAGGAACTGCGCGTCCGAAATGCCGATTCCGAGCGAAGCACGTAGCGAGGCGAAATAATCCTCGTCGCTGATCTTGCCGACCTCGTGCAGCCGGTAGGCCTCGTCACGCACATAGCGCGCGACAATGGCTTCGGGCTGGCAGCCGGCATGTCCCGCCCAGCATGCGATCGCCTTGGAGAAGTCGATGTCGAGCACCACGCGCCCGAGATCGAACAGAAGCGCATCGGCGCTGCCGGGAGAGAGCGATGTCACCTGCGTCCTTTCACTTCAGTATCGGCAATAAGCGACAAGTCAGTATCGATAAGGCTCGTGGTCGAACAGCGGGAACGCGCTGAACACGCTCGGCGCGTTGGTGGCGGTCGCTGGATGCAGGCAGGATTTGTCGACTTCGGCAAATGAAGTGGCGCCCAAGAGGCCGAGGCAGCGCAGCACCTCGTCTTCCAAGAGCTCCAGCATCCGTGTGATGCCGGCTTCGCCGGCCGCCGCCAGCGCCCAGCATTGCAGCCGGCCGATGCCGACGAGGTCTGCGCCTGCCGCGATCGCCTTGACGATATCGGTGCCGCGACAGATGCCGCCGTCGACCATGATCTTGGCGCGACCCTTCACGGCCTCGACGATCTCGGGCAGCACATGCATGGCGCCGCGGCCATGGTCGAGCTGGCGTCCGCCATGGTTGGAGACGTAGATCCATTCGACGCCGTGATCGACCGCGATCAGGGCGTCCTCGGCGGTGGCGATGCCCTTCAGGATCAGCGGGATCTTGAACTTGTCCTTGACCATCTTCACCGTCCGCCACTCCAGGCCCTTCTGGAAGTCGCCGCCGGTGGCGCGCAGGCGGCTCTCGCGAACGTAGCGCTTGGCGATGTCACGTTCGCGACGGCTGTAATGGGCGGTGTCGACGGTCAGGCAGAAGGCGGCATAGGCGTTCTTCTCGGCACGGCTGACGACATCGGCAACGAAGGCGTCGTCGCCGCGGACATAGAGCTGATAGAGCCGCAGCGCATCGGGGGCCATCTCGGCGGTCTTCTCCAGGCCGGGCTCGGACACCGAGCTCAGCAGGTGCGCGGCACCGAAGGTGCCGGCGCCGCGCGCAACGCTCGCCGCGCCAT
>NZ_JALBHA010000037.1:0-27820 GCF_023006445.1 Bradyrhizobium sp. SHOUNA76 | reverse complement strand
AGGTCGCGCTCGGCAGCCGCCGCGGCGGCGCTGCGACCGCGCTGTCGCATGGCGATCAGCGCAAGCTCGAGGTCGCGCTGATGATCGCGCTGGAGCCGAAGGTTTTCATGTTCGACGAGCCGACTGCCGGCATGAGCATCGACGAGGTGCCTGTGGTCCTCAACCTGATCGCGCAGCTCAAGCAGGACAGGGGCAAGATCATCCTTCTGGTCGAGCACAAGATGGACGTGGTGCGCTCGCTCGCCGACCGCATCATCGTCCTGCATAACGGGCAACTTGTCGCGGACGGGCCACCTGCCGAGGTGATCGCCTCGCCGATCGTGCAGGAAGCCTATCTCGGCGTCGCCCCCAAGACCGCAGAGGGCGTCGCATGACCGACCTGCTCAAGCTCTCCGGCGTGCACACCCATATCGGCCGCTATCACATCCTCCAGGGCATCGACCTCGCGGTCCCGCAGGGGCAGGTCACGATGCTGCTCGGCCGTAACGGTGCCGGCAAGACCACGACGCTGCGCACCATCATGGGGCTGTGGCAGGCTTCCAGCGGCGAGATCAGCCTCTCCGGCGATCGCATCGAAAGCCGCGCCACGCCCGACATCGCAAGGCTCGGCGTCGGCTACGTGCCGGAGAGCATGGCGGTGTTCTCCGATCTCACCGTGAAAGAGAACCTGGTGCTGGCGGCGCGCGACGGTCCGCTCGACGACACCCAGCTCGACTGGATTTTTGGCTTCTTCCCGGCGCTGCGCCGGTTCTGGCTGTCGCGCGCGGGAAGCCTCTCGGGCGGGCAAAAGCAGATGCTGTCGATCGCCCGCGCCATCATCGAGCCGCGCAAGCTCTTGCTGATCGACGAGCCGACCAAGGGCCTCGCACCCGCCATCGTGATGGCGCTGATCGAGTGCCTGAGGGAGATCAAGCGCAAGGGCGCCACCATCCTCCTGGTCGAGCAGAACTTCTTTGCCGCCCGCGAGCTCGGCGACAACGTGCTGGTGATGGACAACGGCACCATCGTTCATCGCGGCGAGATGGCGGCGCTCGCCGCCGACGTGCCGCTGCAGGAGCGGCTGCTCGGCCTGAGCCTGGAGGCACATCAGTGACTGAACTCGCCGCAAATGATCCCCTGCCGAAGCCGAAGCGCGACATCGCGCCGATCCTGCTGCCGATCGCGCTCGCGCTGCTCATGATCCCGTTGATTGGATCGACCAGCTCCTGGCTGACGCTGACCGCCGCGAGCCTCGCCATGGGCATGATGATCTTCATCATGGCCTCGGGCCTGACGCTGGTGTTCGGCCTGATGGACGTGCTTAATTTCGGCCACGGTGCCTTCATCGCCGTCGGCGCCTATGTCGCCACGCTCGTGCTGGCGCCGTTCGCGGCCTCCATGCAGGCGGATTCGCTGTGGATGAATCTCGCGGTGCTCGCCCCGGCCGCGCTGCTGTCGATGGCCGTGTCCGGCGCGCTCGGCCTGGTCGTCGAGCGCGTGCTGATCCTGCCGGTCTACGGCCAGCATCTGAAGCAGATCCTGATGACGACCGGCGGCTTGATCGTCGCCGAGCAGACGCTCTATGCGCTGTGGGGACCGCAGATCATCCCGATGCCGCTGCCGACCTCGCTGCGTGGCTCCTTCATCCTCGGCGATGTCGCAATTGCAAAGTACCGTGTGCTGGCGATGCTGATCGGGCTTGCCATCTTCATCGCGATCCAGCTCGTGCTCAATCGCAGCAAGCTTGGCCTCTTGATCCGCGCCGGCGTCGAGAACCGCGAGATGGTGGAGGCATTGGGCTATCGCATCCGCCGGCTGTTCCTCGGCGTGTTCATGACGGGATCGGCACTGGCCGGCCTCGGCGGCGTGATGTGGGCGCTTTATCGCGAGCAGGTCCACGCCTCCATGAGCGACGACCTCACCGTCTTGATTTTCATTGTCGTCATCATCGGCGGGCTCGGGTCGATCGGCGGCTGCTTCATCGGCGCGATCCTCGTGGCCATGGTCGCCAATTACGGCGGCTTCCTGGTGCCGAAACTCGCCCTCGTCTCCAACATCCTGCTGATGGTCGCCATTCTGATGTGGCGCCCGCGCGGCCTCTATGCGGTGACCAGCCGATGATGATCCTCTCCGGCGACCCGCCGCGCAGCCGCGTCCTCACGCTCGTTCTCGTCCTCATCATCCTGGCGCTGGCGGCGACGCCGTTCCTGTTTCCGGGCGCCAAGGCCCTGAACGTCGCGGCCAAGATCTGCGTCTTCGCGGCGCTGGTCGCCTCCTACGATCTCCTGCTCGGCTATACCGGCTCGGTGTCGTTCGCCCACACCATGTTCTACGGCATCGGCAGCTACGCGATCGCGATCGCGCTGTATGGGATGGGCCCCAATTGGGCGGCGGTCGCAACCGGCATCGTCGTCGGACTGCCGCTCGCGGCCCTGCTCGCGCTCGCCATCGGGCTGTTTTCTCTGCGCGTGGCCGCGATCTTCTTCGCCATGATCACGCTCGCGGTCGCCTCTGCCTTCCAGGTGCTGGCCTCGCAGCTCTCCTGGCTGACCGGCGGTGAGGACGGGCGCAGCTTCCAGCTGCCGGAGCTGCTGCGCCCCGGCACCGTGCTGATCTCGAAAAACCTGTTCGGCTTCGAGGTCAACGGCCGCATCCTGACCTTCTACCTGGTGTTCGCCGTCTCGGCCCTGATGATCCTCGCTTTGCTGCGCGTCGTGAACTCGCCGTTCGGGCGCGTGCTGCAGGCCATCCGCGAGAACCGTTTTCGCGCCGAGGCGCTCGGCTTTCGCACGGTATTCCACCTGACCTACGCCAATTGCCTCGCCGCGCTGGTCGCCGCCGGCGCCGGCATCTTGAACGCGCTGTGGCTACGCTATGCCGGTCCCGATACCTCGCTCAGCTTCTCGATCATGCTGGACATCCTGCTGATGGTCGTGATCGGGGGCATGGGCACGATCTACGGCGCGATCATCGGCGCCAGCATCTTCATCCTCGCCCAGAACTATTTGCAGTCGCTGATGGGCGTCGCCTCCACGGCGGCATCGGAAGCCGGCCTGCCGCTGCTGCCGGGGCTGTTGCATCCCGACCGCTGGCTGCTGTGGCTCGGGTTGCTGTTCATCGCCAGCGTCTATTTCTTTCCGACCGGCGTGGTCGGACGGCTGCGCAATCCCGCCGGCGACAAGAGCGGCGGCAGCTCGCATTAAGCCGCGGTTAACGATGCAGCGCAGCAGTCGCTACGCACGCCGCACAACCGTGACGCGATTCCCGCCCGGCTACATGCGGACGCGGTTGCGCAACCGGATTAATGCTTAGGTAACTGGCTTTCCTAAGGTTTAGGCCATTTGTGCGGTGTATTCGTGTTCCTCCAGGGAGGGGGGAATGCGCCAGGTCTTTTCCACGATGGCAGCCGGAATGTCTCTAGCCGCGAGGAACGGCTGGGAGGTCTTGGCGCGGCGTGGTCCTGTCCTGTGGTTGACCCTGTGCGGCGTGTTGCTGGTCGCGGGCATCTTCGCCGTGACGGCCGTGGCCGTCGGCGAATTTCGCGAGCGCACCCTGGTCAATCGCGAGCGCGAGCTGGAAAACACGGTTAAGCTGATCGCGCGCCACTTCGACCAGCAATTTGAGGATTCCGATGTCGTCGCCGCCGATCTGATCGGGCAGATGAACCTGGCGGAGATCACCTCGCCAACGACGTTCCGCGAGCGCATGTCGGGATCGGCGACGAACCAGATGCTGCGCAGCAAGATCAGCTCGGTGTCCTATCTCGGCGATATCGCGATCTACGATGCCGACGGCGAGTTGATCAACTGGTCGCGGGCCCAGCCGCTGCCCAAGATCAACATTTCATCCCGGGCATACTTTCAGACGTTCAAGACGGATCCGCAGTCCGAATCGGTGCTGCTCGAATCCGTCCGCAGCTTCATCATCAACAAATGGACCACCGTCGTCGCACGCCGGTTGAACGGCGCGGACGGCACCTTCCTCGGCGCGATGGTGCGCCGGATCGATCCGGACAGCTATCAGCACTATTTCGCATCCGTCGCGCTCGCCGAGGGCACCGCCATCTCGCTATTCGATCGCGAGGGCAAGATGCTGGCGCGCTATCCGCATCGCGAAGAGCTGATCGGACGGAGCTACAAGGATGCGCCGCTGATGCATAAGGTGCTGAGCGAGGGCGGTCAGCACACGCTTCGCGTCAGGAGCCCGCTCGATGGCGAGGAGCGGCTCGGCTCTGCTGCGTCACTGACGCATTTCCCGCTGGTCATCGTCGCCACCAACACCATGGCGGCAGCGCTTGCGGACTGGCGGCAGCAGACCGGCTTCACGGTCGCGACGGCGGGCTTCTCGGCCGGCGTCATCGCGCTGATCCTCTATCTGATCATTCGCCAGATCAACCGGCAGAACCGCGAAGCGCAGGAACGGCTGGAAGCGGAGCGGCTGCGGCTCGACACCGCCCTCAACAACATGACCCAGGGGCTGATCCTGTATGACGCGAGCGGCTACATCGTCACCTGCAACCGCCGCTATGCCGAGATGTTCGGTCTCTCCCACGACGTCATCAAGCCCGGCTGCCACATCCGTGAGGCGATGTACCATCGCAAGGAACGTGGCGCGTTCGACGGCAATGTCGAGGAACTCTGCGCCGAGGTCATGAGGATCGTTGGCGAGGGCACGGTCTCCACGAGAACGCATCTATTGGCCGACGGCCGCGCCTTCCAGGTCATCAATACCCCGCTCGCGCAGGGTGGATGGGTCGCCACGATCGAGGACATCACCGAACGCCGCAACCTCGAGCAGGAGCGGGACCGCAACTACACCTTCCTGCGCGAGATCATCGACCATATCCCCTCGCGGATCACCGTGAAGGACGCCCAGACGCGGCGCTACCTCCTGGCCAACCAGGTCGCCGAGGAGCAGCTCGACGAGACCCATGAGACGATCGTCGGCAGGACGGTGTTCGACCTTTATCCGGCAGAGGACGCCGAGATCATCACCCGGGACGACGACCGGCTGCTGCAGTCGCCGGACGGGCTGTTCCTGGACGAGCACATCTGGAACACCCCGGCCATCGGACGCCGCTACATCACCTCCCGGAGGATCGGCATCCGCGACAAGTCCGGTGAGCCACGCTACATCATCAACGTCGTCGAGGACGTCACCGAGAGGCGGCGCGCCGACGAGAAGATCGCGCACATGGCGCATTATGATGCGCTGACCGACCTGCCGAACCGCACGCTGTTCCGCGAGCAGATCGAACGCGAGCTGGCGAAGGCCGCCGACGGCGGACAGTTCGCGCTGCTCTACATCGACGTCGACGAATTCAAGGGCATCAACGATTCGCTTGGCCACCACGTCGGCGACGAGCTGTTGAAGGCGATTGCCGGCCGTCTCCGCGGCTGCCTCAAGCAGGACGACCTGATCGCGCGGCTGGGCGGCGACGAGTTCGCCGTGATCCAGACCGCAATCCAGTCCCCTGCCGATGTGCTGTCGTTCGTAACCCGCATCTATCAGGCCATCCGGCAGCCCTTTCATTGTCTCGGCCATCAGCTCTCCACCGACGCAAGCATCGGGATTGCCCTGGCGCCGCAGGACGGCACCGATCTCGACCAGCTCGTCAAGAACGCCGATCTCGCGATGTACGGCGCGAAGGCGCAAGGGCGTCGCAGCCACCGTTTCTTCGAGCCGGAGATGGATGCGAGCGCCAAGGCGCGCCTGAGCATGGAGCAGGACCTGCGGCAGGCCCTGGTGAACGGCGGCTTCGAGATTCACTATCAGCCGCTGGTCGACCTGCGTACCAACGAGGTCTCGGGCTGCGAGGCGCTGCTGCGCTGGCGGCATCCGGAGCGTGGCATGGTGTCGCCGGCGGAGTTCATTCCGGTCGCCGAGGATACCGGCCTGATCAACGAGCTCGGCGACTGGGTGCTGCGGATGGCTTGCAACGAGGCCGCGACCTGGCCGGCGCATGTGCGCGTCGCGGTCAACGTGTCGCCGGTCCAGCTCAAATGCGACACGCTGGCGCTGCGGATCGCGGGCGCACTCGCCGCCTCCGGGCTTGACCCGCGCCGGCTCGAGCTCGAGATCACCGAGGCCGTGCTGATCCGCGACGACGAGGCTGCGCTTTCGATCCTGCATCAGCTCCGCTCGATCGGCGTGCGCATCGCACTCGACGATTTCGGCACCGGCTACTCCTCGCTCAGCTATCTCAAGCGCTTCCCGTTCGACAAGATCAAGATCGACCGCTGCTTCGTCGCCGACATCGCGGAGGAGAGCGGCGCACCCGTGATCGTGCAGGCGGTGGTGAACATTGCGGCCGCCAGCAGCATGACCACGGTCGCCGAAGGGGTCGAGACCGAGGCGCAGCGCGAGCTGCTGCGCGCACTCGGCTGCACGCAGATGCAGGGCTATCTGTTCAGCCCGCCGAAGCCGGCCAGCGAGGTGCGGAAATTGTTCGGCTCCGGCAGTGCCGTGCCGGTGGCGGCGGTGGCCTGATGGCGAAGCCAGTGAAGTCGTCAAGCACGTCGCCGGGAAAGACGTCAGGCAAGACGCCGGCCAAGACCGTCGACGTCGCGGATTCCTATGCCGTGCGGCTGATGCAGCACCTGGTGGTGCCGACCTTCGTGATCGACCCGAAGCGCCGCGTCGTGATCTGGAACAGGGCCTGCGAGCGGTTGACCGGTCTCGCCGCCTCGGAGGTGATCGGCACCAGCAAGCACTGGCAGGCCTTCTACGAAACCAGGCGCCCCTGCCTTGCCGACCTCGTCGCGCTCGACCGGCCGGAGCAGCTGCCGGAGTTCTATTCGGAATATGCGGCGCGCGGCCATAACGGGCTCGGCTTTTCCGCGGAGAACTGGTGCACGATGCCGAAGCTCGGCAGCCAGCTCTATCTCGCCATCGACGCCGGCCCGATCCATGACGAGGCCGGCCATCTGATCGCCGTGGTGGAGACGCTGCGCGACCTCACCGACCAGAAGCGCGCCGAGATGGCGCTGAAGGAGCTCGCCACCAAGGACGGCCTGACCGGCCTGTCGAACCGCCGTTCGTTCGACCAGATGCTGATGAGCGAATGGGCCCGCGCCCACCGTACCCAGAAGCCGTTGGCGCTGCTGTTCGTCGACGTCGATCATTTCAAGCTGTTCAACGACCACCACGGCCACCAGACCGGCGACGAATGCCTGCGCGCGGTCGCCTCCGTCGTCAGCCGGCATGCCGTGCGTCCGCTCGATCTCGCCAGCCGCTACGGCGGCGAGGAGTTCGCGCTGATCCTGCCGGACATGGATTGCGATAGTGCCTGCGTCATCGCCGAGGAGATCCGCAGCGCCGTGATGGCCTTAGCGATCGCCCACGGCGCCACGGGTGCCGGCGACCATGTCACCCTCAGCGTCGGCGTCGCCAGCCACATTCCCGGTGGGGCCGATGGCGGCCCCGACCGGCTGCTGGGTGCTGCCGACGAGGCGCTCTATGTGGCCAAACGCCTCGGCCGCAACCGCGTCATCTGCGCCGAAAGGGTGCTGGCCGAGTTCGCCGCCCTCGGCCGGCAGGCCGCAGGGGTTCCGGCGCCTTTCCAGCGCAAATCAGCTCGCGCCCGATAGGCGGGAAGCGGTTGCCCACCCCTCGCCAATCGGCTAAATGAACTCCCACTAGCACCCGTAGCTCAGCTGGATAGAGCGTTGCCCTCCGAAGGCAAAGGTCACACGTTCGAATCGTGTCGGGTGCGCCAGTCGACGATTTGGTCGCCGCCATGTGGGCTGTCAAGCAAGCAACTACTTGGCGCGCCTAAAGTGCATCTGCATTGATACCGGCGCCTCGGCGTTAGACCGTGGAAGCGACATGAGCCGCAGATATCCTTATCCGCGCTTTCTGCAACTCAAACTGACACCCCTTGAGCAACTTCGCTACGTCATAAGATATCCCGGACGTAAACTACGGGTGAAGCTTGATCGCCTCTGGTATTCGAAATTCGTTTACCGATGGGTCGGCGGTCCCCTACACGACCGGAAGTACGCGCCTTGGGTCCCCTATTCGCCCGAAGCGAAAGCGCCTGTTGTGATCGACCCGAGCCGGCCCCGGTGCCGCACGCGACATGGCAATGCGGTCGTTTACTGGATGCGCTTAGGGGCAACTCTCCACCCGAACCATGCGCGGGCCGCGCTACAGCCGGATGGCACGCGGGGCAACGTCCAAAACCGCACCATGGGTTGGTGGCGGCGTGAAGGGCGAGGTCACAAGCTATGGATTATCGGGGATGTCGACATTCGCGCCGACGACGTCGTCTTCATCGACGCCGTCTCTCAAGACTTGATATATGACGCGCCTCCGGCCGACTCTTCTGACCTCCTCGAACGCGAGCTCGCGACACATCCTCCATTCGTCGATGCGCTGGCAAACGACAAGTTTGCGGCCGTTGCCCACAGCATGCTCATGCACCTCGATTGGATACGTACTGGCACGCGCGAGGCCGGCACGTTCGATAGCCTCCATCACATGATTGCGTGCCTGCGCAACAAGGGAGAGGACTATCTCGATTACAAATTTGGTGATTACCCGGTCACGCTGACCGATTCCGAGAGAATAGCGCATACAGAGCGGATGAGAGAGATCATGCACTCGCTGGGCTGGCGCACCTATACAGCGGACGAGCTCAAGGCGAGGATGCGCGAAGACTTCCGCATTCGGGTCGGACGCCGGGTCGAGGCATGGCGACGGCTGGACGACCTTGAAGCGCGACCGGCCGGCAGCCATGATGTCCTCGCCAAGACGCCACCCATCATGGACATGCCGCTTTACCAGGGCGACGAGGCAGAATGGCTCAAAACGTTGGGACAGGAGGAGCGAATCGCGATCTCCTCACAATTCGTGCAGCGGATCAAGGATCTCGCGAATACGGGCCGCCTCACACCGAGGGAGTTCGAAGAGCTATCGCGGTTTCTCATCTAGGCCACGGCTTGCGAGCCCGACGGCACACCGCCAGCCCGACAGGCTGTTCAGTGAGACCTTGATCGGAAAGTTGCTCGCCAGAACAAGCGAGTCACTCACGTCAACATCGAGACAATCGCCTGGATCTGATCGGACGCGACCGTCACCAGGGAGTCATACGACGTGTGGCCGTGTGCGGCCGCCTTCAGGATGCATTCGGCGACTGCCGCCTTCAGGCCGAACACGGACTGGTCCGCCGGGACGCTCGCCATCACGGTCTCAAGCGCTTGACGCATCGTCTGAATGAGCTCGGAGCTGTATTGCATGGGCTGTCCTCCCCACGCTGATATGGGACCGCATGCCCATGCCTGCCACTCACAAGCATGAGACTGCTGTTTGAACGGCCGTGACCAAACACCTCAATTCAAGCGCCAGATCGCCGCATTGAGCACGCCGGCAAACGCGACCCAGGCTGCGTAAGGCACGAACAACGCTGCGGCCAGTCGGTCACGTGATGTCTCCAGACTGATGTAAGTCACGATCGCGACGAACAGACCAATGAGGATGACGAGCGCGGCGCCGATCTGGTGCATCGTGAACATGACCGGCGACCAGGCGAAATTGAGCGCCATTTGCGCGGCCCAGACCAGCATCGCTCTGCCCCTGGGTTCACGGCGAAAGGTCCGCCAGCCCGCCACCGCGATCATGATGTAGAGGATGGTCCAGGCCACCGGGAACGCCCAGTTCGGCGGTACGAAGCCGGGCTTGGCAAGGCCAGCATACCATTCACCCGGCAGATTGGTCGCGCCGATCAGCCAGCCGATGCCAACCACGCCTACCACGAAGACCAACAGCTGCAGCATCCGTCACCTCGCGCTTCTCATCGCGCAATTGTATCATCGTTCCATGAGCGATTCCGACACGGTCGCCGGCGAGGCTTCCCCGGTGCGCAAGATCATCCATATCGACATGGATGCCTTCTATGCGTCGGTAGAACAACGCGACAATCCGGAACTGCGCGGAAAGCCGGTTGCGGTTGGGGGCTCCGCGGAGCGCGGCGTCGTCGCGGCCGCCAGCTATGAGGCCCGCAAATTCGGCGTTCGCTCCGCCATGCCGTCGGTGACAGCGAAGCGGCAATGTCCCGATCTGATCTTCGTCAGGCCTCGCTTCGAGGTCTACAAGGCGATCTCCAGACAGATCCGCGAGATCTTTGCCGAGCACACGCCCGTCATCGAGCCGTTGTCGCTCGACGAAGCGTATCTGGACGTCACCGAAAACCTGCAAGGCATCCCGCTGGCGCGGGACATCGCGCTGCGGATCCGCGAGAAGATCAAGGCCGAGACGGGCCTCAACGCGTCGGCGGGCATCTCCTACAACAAGTTTCTGGCCAAGCTCGCCTCCGATCATCGCAAGCCCAACGGTCAGTTCGTGATTTCGCCGGAAATGGGGCCCGCCTTCGTCGAGACGCTGCCTGTCGGCAAGTTCCACGGGATAGGCCCGGCGACGAGTGCGAAGATGAACGCGCTCGGCATGTTCACTGGTCTGGATATCCGCAATCAATCGCTGGAGTTCATGAATGCGAATTTCGGCAAGTCGGGCGCCTATTACTATTGGATCTCGCGCGGCGTCGACGAGCGGCCGGTCCGGGCCGACCGAATTCGCAAGTCGATCGGCGCGGAGAACACGTTCTCAACCGATCTCATCGAATACGGCGCGCTGTCGGCCGAGCTCAAACCTCTCGTCGACAAGGTCTGGCGCCATTGCGAGGCAACCGGCAACCGGGGCCGGACCGTCACCTTGAAGATCAAATTTGCCGACTTCGAGATCATCACGCGCAGCAGATCCGTCGCAGCGGCGGTTGCGGGACGGAATGAGCTGGAGCGGCTGGCCTGCGGCCTGCTCGAAGCCGAGATGCCGCTGCCAAAGCGCGTCAGGCTCCTCGGCGTATCGTTGTCTGCTCTCCAGGCCGGCGGCGAGCCGGAGCCGCAGCTGACATTGGGCATTTGAGCGAGGCTGTCGATCCTCGCGTTGTGCGAGACCGACGGTGGCGGGATTTTTAGACCCCGCCACCGATGAAGGTCGCCACGCTCGGCCGCTCAATGCCTGACGTGCTCGAACACCACGATCACGCCTGTCGGCTCGGGCTCGTGCGCCATCAGACGCGTCAGATCGGAATCGCCCCAATCGGCGAGGCTGACGACTTCACCGCTCTGGCGATCGGCGCCGAGCGATGGCGTGGGCTCGAGGACCTTGAGGCCCATTTCGTCGACGAAGAAGGTGTGTTCGCCGAACATGCTGTTGAGCTGCGGCATGGCGGGATGTTCGTCGGGCAGCACCTGAGCGCCGAGTTGGTTGACGGTCTGCTTCACCTGTTCGGTTGTGAGCTTCATGAGCTGCTCCGTTCTGTGTCCGGTTTCATTGGCCCGGGCGGGAGCAGGTGTTCCCTGCGCCTTTGTCCGCCTGGCTCGACTTCGAACAGGTGCTGCGCACAAATGTTCCGGTGAAATGTATTTTGTGATCGCGTGTTGCATCCGCCGCGCTCGCGGCACGAGATCGCCACAGGATGCACACGATCTGTCCGTGGGCTGACCCTAATCGGCGGCGTGCCTACTCACTTCGGCTTTCACCCACCGACAGCGCGCAGATGCGTGACAGATAGGTGTAGGATAGACCAGTCTCCTCGGCCCAGGCGTTGAACTGCGCCTGCACCTTGGCGAGATCGCCCTTCGACTTGACCTCTTCTGCAATATCGAGGCCTGCATCGCGCAAGGACGCGACGACGTCCTTTGACGTGACAAAGCCATCCCAACCGACGAAGCGCAGCAGCATCTGGCCGGTATTGCCGCCGAGACGACTGCCGCGCTTGGTCAGGAGATCGAGCAGGCCGATCTGGTCGGACGAAGGCCATTTCGCCAGAAACTTGCCGAAGCTGCCATGCTCCTTCGCGATCTCCTGCACGAAGCCGGCATTGTCACGCACCGACATGATCTTGGCACCGTTGCGCACGATACGCGCGTCGCGCAAAAGGCCTTCCCAATAGTCTTCCGGCTGGAAGCTGAGCTTGGGCGGCTGGAAATGCAGGAAGGCCTCTTCGAAGCCGTCCCATTTCGAATCGATCACGCTCCAGGCAAAGCCGGCGCAGAACACACGCTTGGTCATCTCGGCGAGGATGCGGTCGTCGCCGAGCTTGGCCAGCCGCTTCAGGTCGGGCTTTGCCGGCATCAGCTTTTCCAGCGCCTTGGGCCCGCCCTTGCGTTTCTCGGCGCGGGCACGAATGGTCTTGAAGGAGGTCATGCGACACAAGCGGTTGAGGGCGCGCCACGACATCAGAATTCGACGATGCCGTCCAGCCCCGCGGTGCTGTCGACCGATCCGGTCCTGCCGGCGGATCATGTGCATCGAGCAGCTTGCAAACGCGTTGCCGCCGCGAAATCCCGACAAAGGCGGCCGACCGATCGGCAGGCCCGGCTAGCGCGACAGGCGTTTCGCGAGGTGGACCGACTGCCAGTCTCCGAGCCCGGTATCGTCGAAGCCCGCCTTCTTCGCGAGGCCGCGCATCTCAGAGTTCGTGCGCGCCGTCTCGGCGGCGATCATCTCGTGGCCGAGATCGACCGCACGCGTCTCCATTGCCGTCAGCATCTGAAGGCCAAGTCCCATGCGCTGGAAGGCATCGGCGACCGAAATGGCAAATTCGCCATGCCGTGCCGCCGCGTCGTAGGCGTATCGCGCTTCGCCGATGATCATGCCCCGCCCCTCCTCCCTGAGCTCGGCGAGCAAGGTGAAGTTATCGAGACCGCCGCTCTTGGCGATGCATTCGGCCGCGACCACGCCGGGGTCCGCTCGCGCACCACTGAAGCGCTTGTTGCGGGACGTCGTGGAAAGGCCGGTGAAATAGACCGACAGGTTCTCGACATCCGATGCGCCGGCGGTTCTGATGCAGACCATGCCCTTCGCTTCGGCCAGTTCGATCGGCTCGACGACGCCCGGAAACAGCTGTGACATGCATGACGCTTTCGGCAGGTGCTGGGACTTGCACACCTAGCCGAAGCCGCGCACTGGCCGCTTGGACATTGCCGTCAATCATGCGGCTGAAAACGAACAGCTCGTTTTCATGTGCCGCGCGTCACACACGGGATAGCGACGGCACCTCCTCGGGCATGATCGCCTGAAGGCCGCCGAAGCGACGCTCGCGGCCATGGAAAGAAGCCAGGGCAGCGGCAAGATCGCTCGCGTCGAACTCGGGCCACATCCGCTCGGTGAAGTGCAGCTCGGCATAGGCGCCTTCCCAGAGCAGGAAGTCCGACAACCGCTTCTCACCGGAGGTGCGAATGATGAGGTCGACGTCGCGCAGGCCGGCTTCGCCGGTGACGAGCTGCGAGAAGGCTTCGCGGGTGATGCTGGTCAACGCGGCCGCCTTCGCCGCGGCATTGAGAATGGCATCGCGCGCGGAATAATCGACCGCGATGCGCAGGTGCAGCGTGCTGCCTTGGGCGGTGGTTCCCTCGGCGCGCGTAATCGCGGTGGCGATGCCTTCGGGCAGGCGATCGCGACGGCCGATCACGGTGAGACGCACACCGTTCTTGACCAGGCTCTGCACCTCATTGGCGAGATAGAAACGCAGCAAGGTCATCAATGCAGCGACCTCCGCTTTCGGCCTCCGCCAATTGTCGGTGGAGAACGCGTAGAGCGTCAGCGTACCGATGCCCTGCTTGGGCGCAGCCTCGACGATACGGCGGATCGTCTCGACGCCCGCCTCGTGGCCGCGCAAGCGAGACAGGCCGCGCCGCGTCGCCCATCGTCCGTTGCCGTCCATGATGATGCCGACATGAAGCTTCTCGTTGCAGGACGTAAGATCACTTTGCATTGCAAAGTCTCCGGTCAAAAAGGGGGAGGATCAGGTCGAGGCGATACCGAGGCGGCCGAGCGGCGGCGCCTCGCGGCCGGCGGCCTTCGCAGCGTCGCGCACCAGACGCTCGAGCACGGCGAGATAGTCGAGGAAACGGCGGCGGCCGGTCTTGGTGAGGCGGCAAGTGGTGTGCGGGCGGTTGCCCTCGTAGCCCTTGGTCACCTCGACGAGGCCGGCCTCCTGGAGCACGGCAAGGTGCCGGCTGAGATTGCCGTCGGTGAGGCCGCACAGCTGCTTGAGGTCGGCGAATGCCAGCCCCTTGGGATGCGCCATCAGCGAGGTCAGAAGCCCGAGCCTCGCCTTCTCGTGAATCACGCGGTCCAATCCTTCGTAAGAGAAGGGTGCGCTGTCAGTCTTCGACATCGTGGTCTCCGGATGCGACATGCAGAATGCCCGCCATCATCGACTGCCCGATCACGAAGGGCAGGCCCATGGTCCATGGCGACAGCGTGTGGGTCTGGCTCGCGAGCACCACCACCGCGAAGCCGGACACGAAATACCAGGCGCCGGCGAACGCGACGGTGCGCGGCAACGAGCGGACGGAGGCGAAAATGCCGAGCGACACCAGGATCTGCCACAGGCCCGGGAGCAGCCACAGCGTCTCGCCTGCGAATTTCCACATCACCATCGCGAGCAACACACCGGCAACGCCTGCGGGCAGGAACTGCTCGACCGCCTGGTGGATCATGGCATCGGCCAGACCCGAATGATGACGGCGCGATCGCGCGCGCATCTCGATCCCGATGATCAGGCCGGAGAGCGCGGCGGCGATGAACCAGCCGAAGAAGAAGCCGAGCGGCTCGCTGGTGGGATCGCCGAGCAGCCAGAATTGCAGGATCGCGGTGAGCAGCGCGACGGCACCGGTCGCGACCAGCGTCGCAGGGCCGTAACCGCGGAACGCCGTGCCGGCCGCGATCTGGCTGCGGATCGTCACGATGTCGGCCAGTGCCTTGTCGAGATCGCGTATTGGCAACGCCAGAACCTCGCTTCACCCCTGCTTGACGGGATGGTTGAGCCGATACTTTGTATTGCAAAGTATATAGCATCGCAAAGTAAACACAAGCCTTGACGGCGTCGCGAACGAACAACTGCCGGTTGCGCGGCGCCTGCTCCCGCAGATATGATGCGTCCAAGGCGTCCGGGGGCTGAGTATGTGGCTTAAGTCATTAATCGTTGCATCTTTGTTGCAGGTGAGCATCGCCGGCATCGCGCATGCGAAAGGACCATTCGGCAGCGTCAATGTCGGCAACTGGATCGGCGGCGCCTTCAGCAACGACGAGACGGGCGCCTTCTCCCATTGCGCCGCAACGACGCCCTATGCGAACGGCGTCATCCTGGTCGTCGGCTACAGCGCCGTCGGAACCTGGTCGCTGGCCTTTGCGAGTCCAAGCTACCGTTTCAAGCAGGGCGAGAACGCCGCGATCGACGTCATCTTCGACGGACAGGAACAGGCGAGGCTGTTTGCCACGGCCAATCAGCCGAACATGCTCACAGCCGTCATGCCGGCCAATGTCGTGCGAACGTTTCAGAAGGCAAGTCTGATGGTCGCGACCAGCGGCCGCACCGCGCTGAATTTCGACCTGACCTCGACCGGCCCCGTGATCGCGGCGTTGGCCAATTGCGTGACCAAGGTGAAAGCCGACGGGCTCGACAAGGCCGGCGACTTTACCAAGGGTGCGGCCAAGCCGGCCGCCATGGCGGAGAAGCAGGCGTCACCGCCGGCCGGCAGCAAAACTGCCAGGGCCAAGAGCGGCACCGGCTTCGTGGTTAGCGCGAACGGCCACATCGTCACCAACAATCATGTGATCGACGGCTGCGTCGGCGACATCAAGGGCAATCTCACCGGCGAGGCCTCGATGGTGCTGCGCGTCGTATCGAGCGATGCGAACAACGATCTCGCCCTCCTGCAGGCACCGTCGACGACGACGTTCAAGGACTTTGCGCGGATTCGCGACCCGTCGATTCGCTCCGGCGATTCTGTCATCGCCATCGGCTTTCCCTTCCACGGCTTGCTGAGCTCCGACTTCACTGTGACCACCGGCATCGTCAGCTCGCTCAGCGGCATGCGCAATGATTCGCGTTTCCTCCAAATCAGCGCGCCGGTGCAGCCCGGCAATAGCGGCGGCCCGCTGTTCGATGCCACCGGCCAGGTCGTGGGCGTGGTCACCGGAAAGATCCCAGCATTGCGTATCGCCGCTGCGACCGGCAACATCCCCGAGAACATCAACTTCGCCATCAAGACCGGGGTGCTGCGCGACTTCCTCGACAATTCCGTGGTGCCCTACCAGACCGCCGAGCCGAAGGGCGAACTCAAGACCACCGAGATCGCCGGCAACGCGCGCGCCTACACGATGCTGATCTCGTGCAATGCGACGGAGCAGGCGGAGGCGAAGCGATAGCTGCGCTTCAATCTCCGCTGTGTTTCCCGCGAACGCGGATAATCCCGTACGCGGCGGCCTCTCGATTCAGCGACGACCGCCTCGGGTTACTGGATCGCCCAGGCAAGCCGGGCGATGACTGCTGCGCAGGCGGCTCTTAATACGGCGCGACCGGTCTTACGCGCCGCTGCGGCCGTGGTTGCGGCGGCACCTGGCCGTAGGCGAAGCGAGGATTGCGACCGCAGTACAGCAGCCGGCCGGACACGCTGGCCTGGCATTGTTCATAGGTGTTGTAGGCGCATTCGCCTGGATAATCATAGTCGCCGCCCTGGGCGCACCATGGATAGTCCCGCGCGGCTGCGGGCGTGACGGCGGCGATGCCGCCCAGGACCGCAACGCCGAGCGTCAGCAGCACCAATTGCGTCTTGCGCATGATCCAACTCCTCTCAGGCAGGCCCCAGATACGGCACCATGTCTCATCATGGTGTCGCGGCGTCATTTTACGCCAGATCAACGAAACAAGGAACGCAAGAAAAAAGCCCCGCCGGACGGCAGGGCTCCATTCCCGGTTATTCGCTACTCGACCTTCAGGTCGGCGAACTCGACGACCTTCCTCCACTTCTCGGTCTCGGCCTTGATCTCCTCGCCGAACGCCTCGGGCGTCTGCGCGCGCGGCTCGCCGCCGAGCTCGACCAGACGCTTGGCCATGTCGGGCTCCTTGATGACCGCGTTGACCTCGGCGTTGAGCTTGGCGATGATTTCCTTCGGCGTGTTCTTGGGCGCGCCCATGCCGAACAGTGCGCTGGCCTCATAGCCCTTGACGGTGTCGGCGATCGGCTGGATATCAGGCAGCTGCGGCGAGCGTTCCGTGGTGGTGACGCCGATGGCGCGAAGCGAGCCGGAGCGGATGTGCTGGATGATCGAAGGCATGTTGTCGAAGATCACCTGCACCTGGCCGCCGAGCATGTCGGTGATCGCGGGCGCCGCGCCCCGATAAGGCACGTGCTGCATCTTGCAGCCGGTCATGGCCATGAACATCTCGCCGGACAGATGCACCGAGGTGCCGTTGCCGGACGAGGCCATGTTCACCTTGCCGGGATTTGCCTTCACGTACTCGATGAACTCGGCGACGTTCTTCGCCGGCACGTCCTTGTTGACGGTCATCACGTTCGGCACGCGCTGGAACGAGGCGACCGGCGCCATATCCTGCACGAAATTGAACTTGAGGTTCTTGTAGAGCGAGGCGTTGATGTAGTTGGCCGGGTTGACCAGTTGCAGCGTGTAGCCGTCCGGCTCGGCGTTGATGACCGATTCGGTGGCGATGTTGTTCCCGGCGCCCGGCTTGTTCTCGATCACGAATTGCTGGCCGAGCTTTTCCGACAGCCGCTGGCCGATCAGCCGCGCCAGAATGTCGGTGGCCCCGCCCGGCGGATAGCCGACCACCCATTTCACCGGGCGGGCCGGATAATCGGCGGCAAGGGCCTTCGACAGCGGGGTGGCTGCAAGCGGACTGGCGGCGAGCAGGCCCAGCGCGGTACGGCGAGTGATCATCTCAAGGGTTCTCCCAACGTGTTGTTCTTGAAGCCAGATATCTTGAAGCCGGCGTCGGTAGGGTTGTAACAAAGCTTGCTGCAGGCGGAAAGTGCGCGGGGCGCATCGCGACGAAAGGATAAGGCATGCCGGTCAAGGTCGAGGCCCTCGATCATCTCGTGATCAACGTCGCCGACGTCGCGGCCACTGCGGACTGGTACCGCAGGATTCTCGGCATGGAAGTCAAGGTGTTCGATCCCGGCGGCGGCAAAGCGCCGCGGACGTCACTCGTCTTTGGTAACCAGAAGATCAACGTCCGGCCGCGCGATGCCGACAAGGTGGAGTGGTTCACCGCGGACCACCAGACCGCCGGCAGCGAGGACCTCTGCTTCCTCACCTCTGCTGCGCCCGACGAGGTGGTGGCGCATTTGCAGGCACACGGCGTCGCGATCGAGGAAGGCCCGGTTCCCAAGCAGGGAGCCCGCGGCACGCTCCGCTCGGTCTATTGCCGGGATCCGGATGGCAGCCTGATCGAGATTTCGTCGTACGCGGATTGAGGCCAATAGGGCCTCGCTGCCAACCCCAACCGCCGTCACTGCGAGCGAAGCGAAGCAATCCAGACTGGCTCCGCGGGGGGAGCCTGGATGGCTTCGTCGCAAGGGCTCCTCGCAATGACGGGAGAGAGCGCGCCTCGCCCGCAGGCAACTCCGGATTTGCTCCCCGCCCCGTCCAATGGCAGGAAGACGCAATAATCCAGAGACAGCCGCCATCAAGATGCGGGCTGCACGGGGAGGACACATGCCTGTTCAACAGACCGCAGCCGGAATCGTCGGCCCATTCGATGGGCTTGACGTGCCCTGGCTCTTGAGGATGCGGGCCGAGGTGCGCAGCTCACATCCGTTCCTGATCTGGGCGCCGTTCGATGCGCCGGCGCGGCGCTGGAGCTATGGCGAATTTCACGAGCGGGTCGGCGCGCTCGCGGCGGGGCTGGCGCGCCGCGGCATCAAGCCCGGCGAATATGTGCTCATTCATCTGGACAATTGCATCGAGGCGATGCTGGCCTGGTTTGCCTGCGTCGAGTTAGGGGCCATCGCCGTCACCACCAACACGCGCTCGGCGCCGGCCGAGATCGCGTATTTCGCGGATCATTGCGGCGCAGTCGCCGCGATCACGCAGCCGGCCTATGCGGAGATCGTCGCGCAGAACTGCCGCAACATCCGCTGGATGGCAGTGACCTCGCATGACGCGGGCGTCGTACCCGCGCAGGCGGTTTCACGCGGCGACAGCTTTGAATCCCTGTTCGCCGACAGCGCCGATCGTCCGAAACGCGCGACCGATCCGCACGCGCCGTGCAGCGTGCAATACACCTCCGGCACGACGTCGCGTCCGAAGGCGGTGCTGTGGACCCATGCCAACGCGCTATGGGGTGCCAAGATCAATGCCGCGCATGAGGACCTTCATGCCGGCGACGTGCACCAGGCCTATCTGCCGCTGTTCCATACCAACGCTCTCGCCTATTCCATGCTGGCGACGCTGTGGGTCGGTGGCTCCTGCGTGATCCAGCCGCGCTTCTCCGCGAGCCGGTTCTGGGGCGTCGCGCGCCAGCACGGCGCGACATGGACCTCGACTATACCATTCTGCATGAAGGCGCTGCTCGAGCAGGAGGTCCCGAAAGACCACAAATTCCGCCTGTGGGGCACTGCGATCAACGAGCCGCCGGCCTTTGCCGCGTTCGGTGTCAAGATGATCGGCTGGTGGGGCATGACCGAGACCATCACCCACGGCATCGTCGGCGAGGTGGACCAACCCAACATCCCGATGTCGATCGGCCGCGCCGCGCCGGAATATCAGATCCGCATCACCGACGATGACGGACGGCCGACCGAGGTCGGCGGCACCGGCAGCCTCGCGATCAAGGGCATCCCTGGTCTGTCGCTGTTCGCCGAATATCTGCACAACGAGAAAGCGACGCGCGAGAGTTTTGACGAGCACGGCTTCTTCCTCACCGGCGACCGCGTCGAGCGTCTCGCGAACGGCTACATCAAGTTCGGCGACCGTGCCAAGGACATGCTGAAGGTCGGCGGCGAGAACGTCGCGGCTTCCGAGATCGAGCAGGTGATCGCGCTCGTACCAGGCGTGCGCGAGAACGCCGTAGTGGCGAAGTCGCATCCGATGCTGGACGAAGTGCCTGTCGTCTTCATCATTCCGCAGGGCGGCGTCGCGGGCGCTGCGCCCGACCTGCATGATCGCGTGATGGCCGCCTGCCGCAAAAGCCTTGCCGACTTCAAGGTGCCGCGCGAGATCAGGTTCGTCGACGACATGCCGCGCTCGACGCTGGAGAAGGTCGCGAAGGCGGAGTTGAGGAAGATGGTGGGGTGAGGTAGGTGCCGTAGGGTGGGCAAAGCGAAGCGTGCCCACCAATCGTTCGGCAAATGCGGATGCATCGTGGGCACGGCGCGCGAAGGGCGCGCCTTTGCCCACCCTACGGCAGTTCGTCAAAAATCAGAACGACCCCAGCGCCACCGGGCGGAACGCCTGCAACAGCTGTTGATCCAGCTTGCCGCCCATGCCTTCCATCATCCCGAACGCACGCGAGTGCGTGAAGGGCATGCGGTAGGCGCGTTTCTCGACCAGGGCGGCGTAGATGTCGACGATCGTCGTCACCCGTACGATGTCGCTGATCTGATTCGACGACAGACCGTTGGGATAGCCGCTGCCGTCGAGGAATTCGTGGTGATGCAAGACGACGTCGAGCATCTCCGGCGGGAAGCCGCCTTGGGCTGCGAGTGCGTCGTAGCCGCGGCGCGGATGCTGACGGACCTCCGCCATCTCCTCATCGGTGAGCTTGCCCGGCTTGTCGAGCAGCGCGGAGGGAACGAAGGCCTTGCCGACGTCGTGCAGCAGCGCGGCGCGGGTCAGGCGGCGCTGGTCGTCCTCGCGCATGCCGAGATGCTGCGCGAAGGCGACAGCGAAGCCGGTGACGAACAGGCAGTGACGATAGCTGCCGACATGGTGGCAGCCCACCGTGGTGAGCCATTCGCGCAGCGAGGAGTGCTTGATCGCCTTCAGGATCTTGCTTTCCGCGGCGATGACATCGTCGAACGTCAAGGGCACGCCGAGCGGAAGCTTCTCGAACATCTTCTTCAGCACCGTATGAGCCGCATCGACCCCGCGGTTGAGCGTCTTGCCGCGGTCGGTCGCGTCATAGGCGGCGGTGTCGGGGAAGGCAGCGCGGATGCGCTGAAGGATGGCATCGGCCTGGAGCGGCCGTGAAATGGTGTCGGTGGCGCCGAGCGCCCAGGCCTGCATGGTGCCGTGATGCAGGGCATCGGCGAGCACGAACAGCCGCGGCATCGACCGATAGGCATCGCCGCGCAGCTTGTTGCGCACCCGCTGCACGCTCTCGGGCGAGCGCAGGTTGATGTCGACCACGAGGCCGGAGAGATCGCGCGCCGGCTGGGCGGGAATCGCCTCTGTCGACACCGTCGAGACCTCGCCGACCGCTTTCAAAATGCTGGCGAGCTCGGTGCTCTCGTCGCTCCGGTCAGAGGCGAGCAGAAGCCGGCGTTTGGCGGCGGTTTTGGCTAGCGCGTTCATGACTTTCCCCAAAGCATGGGTCTGGATTTGGCCATAGCCTAAGCCGGATCAGGTTCTCTGGCCCTTAAGAGGCGTGCTCAATGGAACCTTGGGGGATTGCGTTCAACTTTAGGGATTTTGAGTTCCGGGGACGGGAGCTTCAAAACCGGGAAAACAACCCCATGCACAGTAGACGGGCCATTGATGGACAAGGGGAATTTCGGGCGCTCGTGCCGCTCTCCGCTGTCGTCGCCCGGCTCGACCGGGCAGCCCAGTACTCCGAGACGGCGCGGCGGAACCGAGAAGCCGCGGCGTACTGGATGCCCCGCTTTCGCGGAGCATGACAGCGTAGAGCCGGCTCGAAGCAAATCCGCCGGAGGCTGCCCTCCGGCGGACCGTCTCATTCAACAACCACGTTCGGCCTTACGCCTTCATGCTCGCCTTCACCGCCTCCGCGGTGATCGGCAGCGCCCGGACGCGGGCGCCGCTCGCGTTGAAGATGGCGTTGCCGATGGCGGGGGCGACGACCGTCACGGCGGGCTCGCCGACGCCGGTGGCCTTCTCGCCATTGGCGATCACGGCAATCGCGACCTCGGGCATCTGGCTCATGCGCAAGGGCGTGTAGCTATCGAAATTGGTCTGCTCGATGCCACCGTCCTTCAGCGTCGCCTTCTCGTACATCGCCAGCGACAGGCCCCACAGCGCCGCGCCCTCGACCTGGGCACGGATGTTGTCGGGATGCACCTGCGTGCCGACGTCGGTTGCGACCGTGAGCTTCTTCACGGTGACCGCACCTGACGGCGCCACCGCGACATGGGCGACGCACGCCGTCCAGCTCGCGGTTGCACGCTCCTGCGACGAGACGCAGGCAACGCCCATGCCCTCGCCTTTCGGCAATGGCCTAGTGCCGTAGCCCGACAGTCCCATCGCGGCCAGCAGCGTGTTGCGCAGCCGCTGCGCGCCGCCGTCGTTCTTGCCCGCGCCGTCGAGCAGCGAGATGCGGAACTGCGCCGGATCCTTGCCCGTGGCAGCCGCGATCTCGTCGATCATGCTTTCGACCGCCCAGAAGGTCCAGCCCGGCGCCACCGAGCGGAGCTGGCCGGACGGCGTGGCGTTGTGCGCGAGCTCGTTCTTGATCGCGCGCACATAGTGGTTGGGCACGGTGTAGAAGAAGTCGGCTCCGTTCACCGTGAAGCTATCGAGCGGCCCCTTCTTGTCGACCGAGGGCGTCAGGAAATCGGGGATTCCCCAGCGCGCAGTCGGCCAGGCCGAGACCACGTCGTGGCTGAGCGCGACCAGCTTGCCGTCGCCGTCCACGCCGGCCTTGACCTTTTGATAGGTGAGCGGCCGCGAGAAATCCATCGTCATGTCGTTCTCGCGCGTGTAGATCACCTTCACCGGCTTGCCGATCGCCTTCGCCGCCTGCACGGCGGGAATCATCATGTCGGCATCGAGCCTGCGGCCAAAGCCGCCGCCGAGCCACATTTGATGCATCACCACGAACTTCGGATCGATCCCGGCTGCGCCTGCTGCAATCGCGCCGGAGCGCGTTGCAAACTGGTTGCCCGAATAGATATGCAGGATGTCGCCCTTGAACTCCGCGGTGGCGTTCATCGGCTCCAGCGGCGCGTGGATGTTGATGCTGGTCGTATACTCGGCCTCCACCACCTTGGCCGCGGAGCCGAACGCCGCTGCGGGATCGCCGTCCTTGACGAAGAACTGACCGGAATCCTCCAGCTTCTGGAGCCGCTTGGCCTCGTCGAGCAGCGACTGGCTCGACAGTTTTGCGTTGGGACCGCCGTCATAGGCGATCTTCAGGGCCGCTGCCGCCTTCTTGGCGTTGGCGTAGGTGCCGGCGACCGCGACGACCCAGCCCGACGTCGTGCCGGTCTTGTCGTCGAGCGTGACGGCCTTGATGAAGCCCGGCACGCTTTTCGCGGCGCTGTCGTCGACCGACTTCACCGTGGCGCCGAAGCGCACCGGCGGCGTCACCACCGCGCCATAGGCCATGCCCGGCAGCATCACGTCGATGCCGTATTTGGCGGTGCCGTTGGTCTTGGAGGGAATGTCGAGCTGCGGCACCGACACGCCGATCATGGTGTATTGATCCGGCGTCTTCAGCTTGATCGCCTTGAGCTCGTCCGGTGTGAAGGTTTTCGTCGCCTTGCCGCTCTTGACGATCTCGGCAAAACTCATCTGCTTCTTCGACTTCGGATGCGAGATGATGGAATCGCGCACCACGAGCTGGTCCTTGAAGTAGGGCGGCAGGCCCATCGCCGCGGCGGCCGCCTCCGTCAACGCGATGCGTCCCGCGGCACCCGCGCGGCTCATCGCCTCGAAGTTCATCATGGTCGACCAGCTGCCGCCGGTGATCTGAGCGCCCAGCACGGGATCGTTGAACTTCGGATCGTTGGAGGCGAGCGCAACGCGCATATCCTTCCAGCTTGCCCCCAATTCCTCGCAGACGATCTGCGCCATGGTGGAGGCGATGTGCTGGCCCATGTCCGCCTTGCCGCAGGTCACGGTGACCAGGCCATCGGGCGCGATCGCGTACCAGACGCTCGGCTCGAAATTCGAGGGCGCAGCGAGCGCTTCGCCGATGCCGGGGACGCCGGCGTAGCCCAGCACGAGGCCGGTCGCGGCGGTGCCGACGAGGAAGGAGCGGCGGCTGAGATCCGTCGTCTCAGGGGTCACGTTCTTCACATGCTCGTTCATGTGGGCCTCCGCTCGCTGGAGGTCGCCGATGCGGTGCGCATCTCGGTGGCGGCGCGCATGATCGCCTTCTGGATCCGTGAATAGGTCATACAGCGGCAGAGATTGCCGTCCATATGCGCGACCACTTCCTCTTTGGACGGATTGGGATTTTTCGACAACAGCGAGGCTGCCTGCATGATCTGCCCGGACTGGCAATAGCCGCATTGCGGCACCTGCTCGGCGACCCAAGCCTTCTGCAAGGGATGATCGCCCTTGGCGGAGAGGCCTTCGATGGTGGTGATCTTCTTGCCGGTGACGTCGCCGACCATGGTCTGGCACGAGCGCACGGCTTCGCCGTTGACGTGCACGGTGCACGCCCCACACAGCCCGGCACCGCAGCCGAACTTGGTGCCGGTCATCTGCAATTGCTCGCGGATCGCCCAGAGGAGCGGCGAGTCGTTCGCCGCATCCACGGACAGACTCCGCCCGTTGATGGTGAGTGTTGGCATAGGCGTCTTCCCCTGCCGGTGCATGAAGCCGCTTACGGCGGCAACTTGAATAGCGGACGCCCACCGGGCCGGCGCCAGCCTTGGCGGCGAGAATGATCGCGTTCGGTTGCCGTGGCAAATGCAATTTGGAAGCAGTCGAAACAAACCAGCTCTGCACCTGCTCGTTGTGCGCCGCGCCAACGGCGCCGATACAGCCACTGAACGCAACAGCCAGCGCATCGCACATGCGTGCCATCGCGTTGAGGCAGTTTCTTCCAGGTAACTTGGCAGGCTAAAGTGATGAAAGAAGTGGCGCCGCGATGTCCCACAAGGGGAAAGGGTGCACCGAGGTCGTCGCAGGAATAAGGTGAAAGGCGGAAACAATGCCTGAGATCAATCGGGACGGCGTCAATATCTACTACGAGGTCCACGGCGAGGGGCCGCCGCTGCTGCTGACCCACGGCTACTCATCGACGTCGGCCATGTGGCACGAGCAAATCGATGCGCTCGCGAAGGAGCACAAGCTGATCTTGTGGGACATGCGCGGCCACGGCCAATCCGATTATCCCGATGATGCGAACGCCTACAGTGAAGCTCTGACTGTCGACGACATGGCGGCGATCCTCGATGCCGTCGGCGCGAAGCGCGCCATCATCGGCGGGCTGTCGCTCGGCGGCTACATGTCGCTCGCGTTCTATCGTACGCATCCAGAGCGCGCCCGCGCGCTGCTGATCATTGACACCGGTCCCGGCTTCAAGAAGGACGACGCCCGCGAGGCCTGGAACGCGCGGGCACTGGCCACCGCCGACAGGCTCGATCGCGAAGGCCTCGACGTCCTGAAATCGGCGACCCGCGAGCGCGCCGCGGCCACTCATCGCAACGCCAAGGGACTGGCGCTCGCCGCACGCGGCATGCTGACCCAGCGCGATGCCCGCGTGATCGAGCTCCTGCCCGACATCAAGGTGCCCTGCCTGGTCGTGGTCGGTGCCGACGACACGCCGTTCCTCGCCGCGTCCGATTACATGACCGCCAAAATCCCCCGCGCACAAAAGGTCGTGATCCCCTCGGCCGGTCACGCCGTCAACATCGATCAGCCCAAGGCTTTTGTTGACGCCATCGAGCCTTTCCTGAAGAACTTGCCGGCATAGGCCGGGCAATCAGGGATGCGGACCATGATGCGAGCGATATTGGCGGCGGGCGCAATGGCATCGCTGCTGTCGTCGGTGGCGCTGGCCGAACCATTCGGCGCGGTGCCGTCGCGCCAGCCCTTCGTCGCAACCTTGTCGAACAACATTCCGCTCGCCTTCGGCATGGATGCCGATCAGACCGCCCGCGCCCTCGGGCAGCCCCTGCAATATGTGCGCGGACGTCCCGGCAATGAGATCTACCTCGCTTTGCGCAACATCGGCGGCAGCGGCCTGATCCCCTACCGTCACCGCCTGTTCCTGCAATTCCGCCACGGACGGCTGGCGGGATGGAAGGAGGATTACGGCGAGAACTGGATGTGGGAATGAGGGCGGCGCTTCGTGGCGCAAAGTCATCAAATCTGCGCCGTTGTGCGTTGATGTTGCCCCATCGTCATGGCCGGGCTTGTCCCGGGCATGACGAGATTGTGGAACGAGCGAACTCCCTTTCGACGACCAACCAACAAGGACAACCCGCGTGGGACAAGACATCAAGCTGACGGCATCCGACAATTTCCAGCTCGGCGCCTATCGCGCTGATCCCGCAGGCCGCGCCAAGGGCGCGGTGGTGGTGATCCAGGAGATCTTTGGCGTCAATCACCACATCCGCTCGGTCTGCGACCGGCTCGCCGGGGAGGGCTATGTCGCGATCGCGCCGTCGATCTTCGACCGTACCGCGCCCAATTTCCAGTCGGGCTATTCGCCCGACGAGATCGCGGAGGCGCGCAAATTCGTCGCTAGTCCGGACTGGGCTGCGATGCTGCGCGACACGCAGGCGGCGATCGATGCGGTCCAAAGCGTTGGCCCGGTCGGCATCATCGGCTTTTGCCTAGGGGGCAGCATCGCCTTCGTCGCAGCGACGCGATTGACCGGCCTGAAAGCCGCGATCGGCTATTACGGCGGCGCGGTGGTGCGTTTTGCCGACGAGACGCCGAAAGTGCCGACGCAACTGCATTTCGGCGAGAAGGATGCCGGCATCCCCCTGACCGACGTCGAGACCATCAAGGCGAAGCGGCCGGATTTGGAGGTCTTCGTCTATGCGGGCGCGCAGCACGGCTTCCATTGCGACGAGCGTGCGAGCTACGACAAGACCAGCGCCGACATCGCCTGGCCGCGCAGCATGGCTTTCTTCGCGAAACATTTGAAGTAGCCATCGCTGTCATTCCGGGATGCGGCGCAAGGCGCAGGCCCGGAATCCATACTCCCGATCGTGGTTATGGATTCTCAGGTGCGCAATTGCGCACCGTACTTCGCGCTGCGCGCGCCCCGGAATGACGAGAAGAGAGAGCAGGAATCGGGTGGCTGCATCCTGCCGCCCGGCGATAGAGCTCGCCGGTCAAGCCAACTCACGCCGGGAAATCGCCATGCAGCAAACCGTCACGCACCTCGTCATCCGCAATCCGTTCGGAACCATGGATGTCCCCTCCCCCGATGATTCCGAAGTGATGGACTATGCCGCGACGGCCACGCTGGCCGGCGATGCGTCAGACAGCAATGCGGCGGCGTGGGCAGCGATCGCAGCACCATCAGATCCGATCGAGGGAATCTGGGCGAGCCGCTGGAACGGCGGCGCCGATCCGACCATTGCCGGCGATATGCCGGAGAAGTGGAAGCAGGGGCGCGCGGAGATCCGCATCGCGGGAAGCCGGATCTATCTGCGTTTCGACTGGGACAACGGCCGCCGGCACGGGCTGATCGACGCCGCGCGCGACGGCGCGGGACGCCTGGTCGGGAAATACATCAACCTGACCACGCCGGCGATCATGCGGCCATGGGTCGGTCTCGAGGTCGACGCTGCGCGGATCGACGGATGTTTTCCGAACGGGCGGCTGGATTTTCGAAGGTGAGCTAGAACCAGCGCTCGCCGACGAACACTGTGTCGCCGGGGTTCAAGGGGGTGCCGAGCGGCACCACGGCGCGCATGGAGCCGCCATTCTCGGTGTGCGTGATGGTGACCACGTCGCGCTTGGCGCGCGGCGAGAAGCCGCCGGCGATCGCGACCGCACTTTCGACCGTCATGTTCGGCACGTAGGGATACTGGCCGGGCGCCGTGACTTCTCCGAGAATGAAGAAGGGGCGATAGGCCTCGATCTCGACGGCGACCGAGGGCTCGCGGATGTAGCCGTTGCGCAGGCGCGCGGCGATCTCGCCGGCAAGACCAGCCGTGGTGCG
>NZ_JALBHA010000379.1:0-6485 GCF_023006445.1 Bradyrhizobium sp. SHOUNA76 | reverse complement strand
CGGCGACCGGCGCGGTCTGCGACGTGGCGGTCAAGGATGTGGAAGGCAGCAGCGACGCCACGACCGGGGTCCATTCGGCGAGCATCTGTTTGGCGGTATCGCCGTGCTTCTCCCAGGCGACGGCGGCGGCTGCGCTTCCTCCCGCGAACAGGAACGTGACGAATGCACCGCGCAGCCACCTGCCCACGGCAGATCGCTTTCGCGGGCCACTGCCATCGCTCGCTGCGACACGTATGGCGGTATCGACAGAGGGTGGGGGCGCCGCCGGCGGCTCCGAGACAGGACTGAACCTGGGCTCCAGAGAGATTTTGCGCTCTAGCGAGAATTTGGGCTCCGGCGCAAATTTCGGTTCCGGACGCGTCGTGACGTCAGGCGCCAGCGCCGGCGCCACGCTGATGGGGCGCGATGCCAGCACGATGTCGGGCGAAATCTGAATAGCGTCGTGCGGATCGTTGTCCTTGACCGTGTCCTTCACGATCTCATCGACGATTTGCTTAGGGTTCAGCGTCGCGAGCATCGCAGCTCCTTTGAAGCCCAGATGTTTGAAACCCGGGTGTTAAGTCCTGGTCGTCCGCATTGGCGCGAGCCGATCTCTTGAGGCGAGCCCCCAAACTGATGAGCCCGGCCGATGACGCACGAGTCCAGCCGGGTTTGACCAAAGCAAGGCGAGGGGATGGAGATGATGCGACGCTCCTTCCGCGGTTTGTGGTGATGGAACCCACTTTGTCGAACACGCGCATGTGTTCCGCGTTGCCTTGTTTTCAGCACGATTTTGGCAGCATCTGGGGAGGCTGGGGGCGCTGCTATCCGCTATCGGGGGCCGGCGGTGCCAAGATCCTTAATCGCCTTGTTCGTTGTTGCCTTGCTGCCGCTGGGCGGCTGCATGCAGGCAACGCTTTCGCCGTCGACCGACGCGAGCATGACGCCACGCGACCGGCAGTTGCTCGCTCACACGCCTTACGCGCAGGCGAACGTGCCGGAGCAATATCTCCGTCATGTCGTCGACTACAACCGCAAGGAGCAGCCGGGCACCATCCTCGTCGATACCGACGCGCGCTACCTCTATTACGTGCTGCCGGATGGCAAGGCGATCCGCTACGGCGTTGCGGTCGGCGAGGAAGCCATGGCGTTCTCCGGCGTCGCGCGGGTCGGCCGCTTGGCGGAATGGCCGGACTGGGTTCCGACGGCAGATATCCAGGCGCGGCTTGGACCGTATCCGGCGCGCGTTCCCGGCGGTCCCGCCAATCCCTTAGGCGCGCGTGGCATCTATCTCTATGCCGGCAACAAGGACACGCTCTACCGCATCCACGGCACCAACCAGCCGGAATATATCGGGCAGGCGATCTCGTCAGGGTGCATCCGCATGCGCAACGAGGACGTGATCGATCTGTACGACCGGGTGAAGCTCAATTCGATGGTCGTGGTACTGCCGCCCGGACAGAGCGCGCGGGCCGAGGCGGGCTCGCGCTGGCGCGGCTAAGCCCGCACGCGAAGATGGCGCGACATCGCTGGCGCGTGCTTACAGACAATTTTATCCATTGTCTTGCGCGCGCCGTAACGCTTCGCGTCTAGCGTGCAGCGGGCAAGGGGTTGCTCGCATGTATCTCGTCAAGAATTCGCCTCGCGCGCTGTTCGCCGCGCTAATTCCGCTCGCTATCGTCGAGGCCGTGCTGCTGGTCTTCGCCGTCGCGGGAGGGCAGGTGACCGATCCGGTCGGTGTGCCGGCGCCGGATCAGATCCTGGTGTTCTATGCCAGCCGCATGGCGATGAACGCCGCCTTGCTGTTCGCCGGACATATGCTGCTGCGGCAGTGGACGGTCTCGAGCCGGCTTGCCTACGGTCTGATGGGCGGCGTCATGGCGGCGGTGAGCTACGGCATTGCGATCCGCAACCACATCCAGCTGGCCGCGCCCGGCGACGGGACTGTGGTGACCATCGGCCTGTTGCCGACCATCGCGGGCATGATCGGCGGATTCCTCTACGGCCAGTTCGCCGGGGTGAGCCCGGTTGCGCGCGCAGCCGCGGAGGCTGCCGGGGCCGTTGCACCAAGAAATCCGCCCCTGGTGTTCAACGGGCCGGTCCGCGTCCGCACGTCGTTTGCAGGCATCGTCATTGCCGCACTGATCCCGACGGTGCTCGCAACCCTGCTGCCCTACACGCTGCTGCCACTGCTGATGAACGGCTTTGCGGACAAGAGCACGGCACACATCTTCGCGGCGGTGATCCCGGCGCAGACCTTCATGGTCATGATGGTGATCTCGGTCATTCCTTCAAGCATCTTCATGCTCTGTGTTCACCACGTCGCGCGGGCCATGAGCCGCCCTAATGCGTGGGAATACGCGGTCATTGGCGGCGTTGCGGCGTTCGCCTGCACGCTGTTGCTCGCGTTCGCAGTGCCGCTGCTTGCCTTTCTCGTGGTGCCGGCAGGCTTCTGCGGAGCCGTCATGGGCGCGCTCTATCGCCGCTTCGCCGGTATCGAGCCGATGCCGCTACCGGAAGCCGTGATCGCAACCGATCCGAACGCGCTGGTCGATGCCGATCATCCGTCGCGGCACCAGCATGGCGTCATCCTCAGCAACTGATCTCCGGGGACGGAAACATGAAAGAGCTTGCGGCGCTTGGCGCGGGATTGGCGATCGCAGCCGTGGCGGCGCTCTGGTTCACGACCGGGCCCGTGGTGGTAAACGCTGAGATCAAGCCGCTGCAACCGAGTGCGAATATGCCGACCTTCAGGCCCGTTCCGACCGAACTGGCCGGCCCGAGCGGTCGTGACAACCGCTGACGCGCTCGCCTAATTCTCGGGCCGGGCAACGCGCCATTGCAGCGTCGTGGCATTGCCGTTGGCATCGCCCGGCGTCTTGTCGGCGGCCGAGGTGTAGAGCGGGCGGTAGCGGTACGCCCACATCCTGCTGCCGTCGTTGCGGCTGATCACGGTGAAGTCGCCGATGGCCCTGGCGTCGGTCGTTGCGGGCAACGGCACCCAGCTCTCGGTGCACTTGCCGTTGCAGTTCGACGTTTTGCCGGTGGTATCGCGCTCGTAATAATAGAGCGTCATGCCCTTGAGATCGACGAGCTTGGGACCCTGCTTGGTAATGACCACCTTTGCTGGTGCGGTCGTCGCCTCGGGCTTAGGCGGAGGAGGGGCGTCGCTGCCGCCATGGCCGTTTGCGAGCGCATGGCCGGTCGAGAGCGCGATGGCCGCAGCCGCAATGAGGAACCTGAACATCCGAAACCCCCGAACCGCAAAGTTAATCGCGCGTTAAGCGCAGAATGTCGCCGACCCTAACAGCCGAAGGTTAGTTCCTGGTTTCGGCGCGCCGCGACAATTACGTACAAAAATACCGGATCATGTCTGCATGTCGCGGAGCGGCGCGCGGCTCAGATCGTTGCCGGCCGCAATCGTCTTGCGCAGCAGCCGCATCAATTCCTCGCTCTCCTTCGCGCTGAGACCACGCAGCATGATGCGCTGCGCCGATTCCACGGCCGGCGTGATCTTCCGCAGCGTGCGCCGGCCCTCGTCGGTAACCTCGAGCTCGCGGGCGCGGCGGTCGCGGCTGGAGGCGCGGCGCTCGACCAGCTTCTTCTGCACCAGGCGATCAATCACGCCGGTGATGGTCGTGCGGTCATAGGCGATCAATCCTGCGAGCGTCACCTGGTCGAGCCCCGGATTGGCCTTGATGGTCGCGAGCGCGGCATATTGCACCGGCGTCAGGTCGAAGCCGGCATCTTCGACCTCGGCCAGAAACACGGCCACTGCGATCTGCTGGAATCGGCGCGCCAGATGCCCGGGCATGTCGTTGTTGTCTTTCACCGAGTTCTCCGTTTGGACAAGGGCGGTGCGGATCGTTGACAAGTATACTGATAGTCAGCATACTGATCAATATCAAAACAGAGCGTTGACGGGAGAGGTTCATGCAATTCCATCTGAATGGATTTCAGCCGGGCGATCCCGAGATTGCCGATCCTGCCGAGCGCGTTCAGGCCTCCGGCGCAGCGGGCGCCGTGCCCGCCGAGGTCGATGTCCTTATCGTCGGATGTGGCCCTGCGGGCCTCACGCTCGCCGCCCAGCTTGCGCAATTCCCCGACATCAAGACCTGCATCGTCGAGCAGAAGCCGGACCGGCTGCTGGTCGGACAGGCCGACGGCATTGCCTGCCGCACCATGGAGATGTTTCACGCCTATGGCTTCAGCGAGCGCGTGCTGAAGGAGGCCTATTGGGTCAACGAGACGACGTTCTGGAAGCCGGACGAACGCTCGCCCGAGACCATCATCCGCAGTGGCCGGGTGCAGGACGTCGAGGACGGGCTGTCTGAATTCCCGCACGTCATCCTCAACCAGGCGCGTATCCACGACGGCTTTCTCGACGTCATGCGCAAAGCGCCGGCCAAGCTGGAGCCGCATTACAGCCGCCGCCTGATCGACCTCGCGGTCGATCAGGCGGCGGGTGACGACGATCATGCCGTAACGGTGCGGCTT
This sequence comes from Bradyrhizobium sp. SHOUNA76, assembly GCF_023006445.1. Classification (NCBI taxonomy): domain Bacteria; kingdom Pseudomonadati; phylum Pseudomonadota; class Alphaproteobacteria; order Hyphomicrobiales; family Nitrobacteraceae; genus Bradyrhizobium; species Bradyrhizobium sp. SHOUNA76. Next base: position 2,009 of record NZ_JALBHA010000379.1, on the reverse strand, counting down.
GAACGCGTCGATGCCGCGAATGAAGGAAAGATGGAGACGATCAGGGCGCGCTATGTCGTCGGCTGCGATGGCGCCCGAAGCACGGTGCGCAAGTCGATCGGCCGCGAGCTGCACGGTGATTCCGCCAACCACGCCTGGGGCGTGATGGACGTGCTGGCCGTGACCGATTTTCCGGACATTCGCTTCAAGTCGTTGATTCAGTCGGCGAAGGACGGCAGCCTGCTGATCATTCCTCGGGAAGGCGGTTACATGGTTCGCATCTATGTCGAGCTCGCCAAGCTCGAGGTCGGCGAACGCGTCGCGAATCGCAGCATTACCGCCGACGACGTGATCGCCAAGGCGCAGCGGATCCTGAAGCCGCATATGCTCGAAGTGAAGGAGATCGCCTGGTGGTCGGTCTACGAGATCGGCCAGCGCCTGACCGACAAGTTCGACGACGTGCCGGACGCGGAGATCGCAACGCGCCTGCCGCGCATCTTCATCGCCGGCGATGCCTGCCACACCCACAGCCCGAAGGCGGGGCAGGGCATGAACGTCTCGATGCAGGACGCTTTCAATCTCGGGTGGAAGCTCGCCGCGGTGCTGCGCAAGCAGTGCGCCCCGCACCTGTTGCATTCCTATTCGGCGGAGCGCCAGGCGGTTGCCAAGGAGCTGATCGACTTCGACCGCGAGTGGGCGGGAATTCTCGCCTCCGCCGCCAAGGCCGGCGGCGCCGATGCCGCCAGGACGCAGGACTATTTCGTCAGGCACGGCCGCTACACCGCCGGCACGGCGACGCATTACGCGCCGTCCATCCTCACCGGTGCAGTCTCGCATCAGCATCTCGCAGAGGGCTTCATCATCGGCAAGCGCTTCCATTCCGCCCCGGTAATCCGGCTCGCGGATGCAAAGCCGGTGCATCTCGGACATGCCGGGCAGGCCGATGGTCGCTTCCGCATCTACGCATTTTCGCCCGCCGAGAATCCCGCAGCGTCGGGCTCTGCCATTCGTCGCTTGTGCAATTTTCTCGCCGAGTCCCCGAAATCTCCGATCCGGCGATACACGTCTAGAAGCTCGGACATCGACAGCGTGATCGATCTGCGCGCAGTGTTTCAGCAGGATCATCGAGAGCTCGCGATCAAGGCAATGTCGCCCATGTTGCTCCCAAGCAAGGGCCGTTACGGCTTGTACGACTACGAAAAGATGTTCTGTCCGGACCTCAAGAGCGGCCACGACGTTTTCGCAATGCGCGGTATCGATCGGACCGCCGGCTGCATGGTCGTGGTGCGGCCCGATCAGTATGTTGCGACCGTAGTGCCGCTCGATGATTTCGCCGGGCTAGCATCGTATTTCGACGCGTTCATGTTGCGGCTCAAATGACGGTCCGGCAGCGCCGCTTGCGCACCGCTCGATGAACGGCGGATGAATATTGAACCGCGCGTAGCGTGCGTTTCATTCTTTCGGCGGATGAGATCTCCGCACACGGAACGCCTGCTCCGATTACGCGTTCCGACTCGAAAGAGGAGGAACACGCCATGAAATTCAAGACCGCTTTACTTGCCGCATTGCTGCTCGCGCCAACGGCCGCATTGGCCGCGCCGGGCATCGTCACCGTCTCGACCGGCTTGCGCGCCGGGCCGGGTACGGGTTTTCCGCTGGTTGATCGCATCCCCGAGGGCGCCCGCGTCAACATCCATGGCTGCCTGCGCGGCAATGCCTGGTGCGACGTCAGCTTCTCAGACGATCGCGGCTGGGTGTCGTCGCAATATCTCGAATATCTCTATCGCAACCACTACGTCTATCTTCCCGACTATGTCGATGTGATCGACGTTCCTGTCGTCCCCTTCGTGCTGACGTCTTACTGGTCGAGCCACTATGGCGGACGTTCCTGGTATCGACGCCACGCCTATTGGAATAATTACTGGAGCTCGCATCAGAGCGTCGCGACGCGGATGACGATTGATCCGCGCGCGGCCCGGATCGGTCGCGCAGCAACGCGCGACGCGGCGATCGCACTCGAACGCAGCGGC
>NZ_JALBHA010000378.1:0-6507 GCF_023006445.1 Bradyrhizobium sp. SHOUNA76 | reverse complement strand
CTCCGGCACCCGCAGCGTCTCCGCAGGCGCAGCAGGCTCCCGCCCAGGGCGCTCCGGCGCAGCAGGGCGCGGCCCAGCCGGCTGACCAGCAGATCCAGCTGATCTACGCCCCCTGGACCAAGTTCTGCCTCAAGGGCCAGGACGCCAACGCCAAGCAGGTCTGCTTCACCGGCAAGGACGGCCGCATCGAGTCGGGCCAGCCGGTCATCGCCGCCGTCATCATCGAGCCGGAAGGCGAGCCCAAGAAGATCCTGCGCGTGACGCTGCCGCTCGGCATGCAGCTCGTGCACGGCACCCGCATCATCGTGGACAGCAACGCGCCGCTGCAGCAACCCTATGTGATCTGCTTCCAGAACGGCTGCATGTCCGATTACGAGGCGACACCCGAGCTCATCAACAACATGAAGAAGGGCCAGAATCTCGTCGTCCAGGCGATCAATGCCAACGGCGCGCCGCTGACCCTGCCGCTGCCGCTCGCCGGCGAATTCCAGAAGGCCTATGACGGTCCGCCGACCGATCCGAAGGTGTTCGAGGAAACCCAGAAGAAGCTGCAGGAAGAGCTGCAGAAGAAGGCCGACGAGCAGCGCAAGAAGCTCGAGCAGAGCGGTGGTGCCCCCGGTGCGGCGCCGACCGGCCAGAAGTAATCGGGCTCGAATCCCGGACATGAAAAAGGCGCTCGGAAGAGCGCCTTTTTTGCTGGCCGCTCGATGGCACGCAGTTTTCGACGGACGCCGTTTGCGGGGCGCCGTTCACCTCTCCCGAGAGGTGAAGCCGAGTCCCCGGGGCTCAGTTCAGCGAGGGATTGCGCGGGCGGTAGCCGCCGTCCTTGTTCTTGATGAAGATCTCGGCCACCTGGGAGTGCCGGATCGGCTCGCCGGACTCGTCCGGCAACAGGTTCTGCTCGGACACGTAGGCGACGTATTCGGACTCCGCGTTCTCCGCGAGCAAGTGGTAGAACGGCTGATCCTTGTGGGGCCGCACCTCCTCGGGGATCGACAACCACCACTCCTCGGTGTTGTTGAATTCCGGATCGATGTCGAAGATCACGCCCCGGAACGAGAAGATCCGGTGGCGCACGACCTGTCCGATCTGAAATTTGGCGGTCCGCGCTTTAATCATCCCCCGTCGATAGACCAGGATTGTGGCCGATGCTAGTGGCCTCATCTGGAATTAGCGTTCACTTAAGGGGCAGATAGCCCCCAAGTCTTCAGAAAACACTTCATCAATGGTCGATATCCTCAATCTGGCGCTACCTTATTTTGGCTTGATCTTCGTCGGCTTTGCATGCGGCAAGGCCAAATCCCTGCCGGAATCAGGCCTCGCCTGGATGAACTTCTTCCTGCTCTACGTATCGCTGCCGGCACTGCTGTTTGCGATCATGTCCAAGACGCCGTTCTCGGAATTGAACAACCCGCCGTTCCTGGTGGCGACCACGCTGTCCACCGTCGCCGCGTTCACTTTGGCGCTGGTCGTGGGCAAGGTTTTTGGCCGGCTGACATTGCGCGAGGCGACGCTCGCAGGTCTCTCCGGCGGTTACGGCAATATCGGCTATATGGGGCCCGGGCTGGCGCTCGCCGTGCTCGGGACCAAGGCTGCGGCGCCGACCGCGCTGATCTTCTGCTGCGACAGCATCTTCCTGTTCACCATCGTGCCATTGCTGATCGAGCTCTCCGACCGGGACCATCCCTCGATCGTGCACGCCTTCGGCGTCGTGCTGAAGCAGATCGTGCTCAACCCGCTGATCATGTCGGCGTGTTTCGGCGCGGCCTTCGCATCGCTGCATATCGAGATGCCGGTCGCGCTCGATCGCACCATCACCTTCCTGCAGAACGCGGCCGCGCCAACCGCACTGTTCGTGCTCGGCGTGACCGTGGCGCTGCGCCCGTTCGACCGCGTCCCCTGGGAGGTGCCGGGCGTGATCGCGGTCAAGCTGCTGTTCCATCCGCTCGCAGCGTTCGGCCTGATGCTCGCGTTCGGGCCGTTCGCGCAGCCCTGGGCCGCGACCGCCGTGCTGATGGCCTCGCTGCCACCGGCGCTGAACGTGTTCGTGATCGCCCGCCAGAACGATGCGTGGATCGAGTCCGCCTCCGTCGCGGTGCTGCTCGGCACGTTTGCGTCCGTGGTCACGCTGACCAGCGTGATGTGGGCGATCCAGACCGGTCGGCTGGCGTTTCCGTGAGGGCTGAAACGTCTGGCAACGCAAACGGTGCGCTCCCTCTCCCGCTTGCGGGGGAGGGTTGGGAAGGGGGTATCTCCGCATCGGGATTGTCTGAGGTCTGTGGAGAATGTCCCTAAGCGGAGAGAGGCCCCACCCGGCGCTTCGCGCCGACCTCCCCCGCAAGCGGGAGAGGTTGCACCGAGCTAGCGGCCAATTCGTTCAACCTAACGGCTATCTTCGCCAGGTCGGCGTCAGGCCCTCGCGCATCGCAAAACGCCGGAGCGGGCCGATGGCGCCGAGCAAGTGCATGCCGACGGCGCGGACCGGCTGCAGCGGCAGGAAATCATTGAGCAGGGAGCGGTTGGCCATGTCGATCGCAAACGTCCGGCTCAGAATGTCCGGACGACGCGCCCGGTCGTAGCGCTTGAGCACCTCGTCTGCGCCGGGATCCTGGCCCGCGGCGATGGCTTCGCCTGCGAGCCGCGCGATGTCGGCGGCATCGCGCAGACCGAGGTTGAGGCCCTGGGCACCGATCGGAGGAACCACATGGGCGGCTTCGCCGACCAGCGCGACGCGATCGCTTCCGAAGGATCTTGGACGTTCGATCGCCAGCGGGAACAGGTTGCGGCCGGGCTCGACCGTCATCCGTCCGAGGATCGAGTGGGACTGTTTCTCGATCGCGGCGGAGAGCTCGTCATCGCTTAGGCCGCGCAGGCGCTCGGCTTCCGCGGGTGCCGAAACCCAGACGATGCTGGAGCGGTCGCCGGGCAGGGGCACGAATACGCAGGGGCCGTGCGGCGTGTGGAACTCGGTCGAGACATTGCGATGCGGCCGCGTATGGCCGACGTTGAAGGTCAACGCGGTCTGGTTCAGTTCGCGCCGCGTCACCGCAATGCCGGCGGCCTCGCGGCACAGCGAATGCCGACCGTCGGCGCCGACCACGAGCCTGGCCGAGAGAAACTGTGCGGAGACTGTGCGGATCGCGACGTCGTCGGCCTCGATGACGACGCTTTCGGCCTCGTCGTCGAAACGGTCGAGATTGGGCAGCTCGGCCGCACGCTGTTCCAGCGCCAGCATCAGCGAGCGGTTATCGATGTTGTAGCCGAAGGCGTCGAGCGCGATTTCGTGACAGGAGAAGCGGACCTCCGGCGCGCGGAACAGCCGGCCGGTGTCATCGACGAGGCGCATGACCTCGAGCGCAGCCGCCTTGTCCTTGCAGCGCGACCAGACGTCGAGCGTCTCCAGCAGATCGACGGAGGCTCCTAACAGCGCGGTGGTGCGATTGTCGGTATAGGGCACGCGCCGCGCCACCAGCGCGGTCCGCGCACCCGCCTGTGCCAGTGCGATGGATGCCGCAAGTCCGGCCGGCCCACCGCCGATCACGGCAGCGTCATGGAGTGTCGATGCGTCTGTCATGGAACGACACATGACACGCCCGGCGGCAAATTCAAGTCCACTGATTTAGCCTGATTTTTCGACGAATTGTGCGACCGATCGGCGCCATGGCGGATGTGCAAACCGGCCTCATTCTGATAGCAGAAGCCATGGACAGCCAAGAAGATTCCCTGAAGCCCACGCTCGCGATCCGCGCCGCGGCCTTCTCGGTGCACATCTTCACCGCGTTCGGCGCGGCGATCGCGCTGCTGGCGATGCTGGAGGCCGTGCGCGAGCACTGGGCGGCGATGTTTCAGTGGCTGGGCGTCGCCCTGATCATCGACGCGATCGACGGTCCGATCGCGCGCCGGCTCAACGTCAAGAACGTGCAGCCGAACTGGTCGGGCGACGTGCTCGATCTCGTGGTCGATTTCGTCACCTATGTCTTCGTGCCGGCCTATGCGATCGTCGCGAGCGGGTTGCTGCTGCCGGTCGCAGCTCCCTTGCTCGGCATCGCCATCATCGTCACCAGCGCATTATATTTTGCCGATCTGCGCATGAAGGCGGACGACAATCATTTTCGCGGCTTTCCGGCGCTGTGGAATGCGGCGGCGTTCTATCTGTTCCTGCTGCACTGGCCGCCGCTGTGGTCGACCATGCTGGTGACCGCGCTTGTCGTGCTGACCTTCGTACCGTTCCATGTACTGCATCCGGTCCGCGTCGTGCGGCTGCGGTGGCTGACGATGTCGCTGATCGCGATCTGGGCAGTGCTCGGCCTCTACGTGCTGGAGATGGATTTCCGCGTCGGCGCCGGCGTCACCATCGTGCTCTGCGCCATCGCGCTCTGGATCAGTTTCAGCGACGCCTTGATCCGCCTGGCAAGATCCTTCGCATGATGCACCTGCTGACCAGCCCCGAAGCCTGGGCGGCGCTGCTGACATTGACGGCGCTCGAGATCGTGCTCGGTATCGACAACGTCATTTTCCTGTCGGTGATCGTCTCGCGCATCCCCGAGAAGCAGGCGCATCGCGCCCGGCAGATCGGGCTCGCGCTGGCGCTGATCTTCCGCATCATCCTGCTCAGCCTGCTGGTCTGGCTGATCGGCCTGACCGCGCCGGTGTTTTCGTTCTCGGCCTACGAATTCTCCTGGCGCGACCTCATCCTCATCGGCGGCGGCCTGTTCCTGATCGCGAAGGCGACGCACGAGATCCACGCCGAGGTCGAAGCCGATGACGGCGAGGGCGATCAGAAATCCGCTGGCAGCGCCTTCTTCTGGGTGATCGTCCAGATCATCGTCATCGACATCGTGTTTTCGCTGGACTCGATCATCACGGCGATCGGCATGGCGCAGGACATCGAGATCATGATTGCGGCGGTCGTGATCGCCTGCCTGATCATGTACATTTCGTCGGGACCGGTGTCGCGCTTCGTCGCGGAGCATCCGACCACCAAAATGCTGGCGCTGGCCTTCCTGGTGCTGATCGGCGTCGCGCTGGTCGCGGACGGATTCCAATTCCACATTCCGCGCGGCTACATCTATTTCGCGATCGCGTTCTCGGCGGCGGTCGAATTCTTCAACGTGCTGGCCAAGCGCAATCGCAGGAAAACCGGTAGGCCGTCCGCTTAGCCGTTCCAGTTGGCGTCGAGTTGACAAGGCGGGCGCAATGCCTTTCGCTGGCCTGCAAGAAGAGGAGGTCAGGTGATGACCAAAGCCGTCCGTGTGCACAAGGTCGGAGGCCCCGAAGCCCTGGTCTATGAGAGCGTCGACGTGCCGGCGCCCGGGCCCGGCGAGGTGCGCATCCGCCAGCACGCGGTCGGCCTGAACTTCATCGACGTCTACTATCGTACCGGGCTCTACAAGGCGCCGGGACTGCCCTTCATCGCCGGCAACGAGGCCTCGGGCGAGGTCGTCGCGGTCGGGCCGGGCGTGACCAATTTCCATCCCGGCGACCGCGTCGCCTACTACCATAATCTCGGCGCCTATACCGGCGAGCGCAACATCCCCTGGGAGAAGCTGGTCAAGCTGCCCGACCACATCACCCACGAGCAGGGCGCCGTGCTGATGCTGAAGGGGCTGACCGTCTGGTATCTTCTGCACAAGACTTTCAAGGTCGAGCCGCATCATCGCGTGCTGGTCCATGCCGCCGCCGGCGGCATCGGCCTGCTCGCCTGTCAATGGGCGAGGGCGCTCGGCGCTCATGTGATCGGCACCGTCGGCTCACGCGAGAAGGCCGAGCTTGCCGAGGCCAATGGCTGCGACCACGTCATTCTCTACAACGAGGAGGACTTCGTCGCGCGCGTCAAGCAGATCAGCCGCAACGAGGGCTGCGACGTCGTCTATGACGGCGTCGGCAAGGCGACCTTTCCGGGCTCGCTGTCCTGCCTGAAGCCACGCGGCATGTTCGTCTCGTTCGGCAATGCCTCCGGTCCTGTGCCGCCGTTCGCGATCGCCGAACTCAACAATCACGGCTCGCTGTTCGCGACGCGGCCGAAGCTCAACGACTACGTCGGCACGCGCAAGGAGCTGCTGGAAGGCGCTGACACGCTGTTCGCCGCCGTCATCAACGGCAAGCTGCACGTGCCGATCAACCACGCCTACGCGCTCAAGGACGCCGCCAAAGCGCATATCGACCTCGAGAGCCGCAAGACGACGGGTGCGTCGATCTTGAAGCCGTAAAGTGGTGGTCCCGCGAGGACTCGAACCTCGAACCTCGAACCTCCGCGTCCGCAACGCGGTGCTCTATCCCTTGAGCTACGGAACCTTGCCACCTTCGATCTACGCCACCCGCCGTGCCGCACCCGCCTTGGTCAAGATCCCGTCGAGACAATCGATCATCTCGGCAATCTCGGCCCGCGTGACGTTCAGCGCCGGCATGAAGCGGAGCGCGTCGACCTGCGGCGCGTTGAGGAGCACGCCGGCCTCGAACGCCTGGGCGACGATGCCGGGCGCGATCGGCAGCTTGAGGTCGAGCGCC
>NZ_JALBHA010000377.1:0-6509 GCF_023006445.1 Bradyrhizobium sp. SHOUNA76 | reverse complement strand
GTTGGCGGCGGGGCGCGGCTCGAAGCTCGGCTCGTCGAAGATCGGGGGCGGCGGCGGCGCCACCGAGGACGCCGTCTCGTTGCGCATCGAGGCGCTGCGGCTGGTGTCCGCAGCGGTGTCGCTGATGTTGAGGGCTTCCTGGATCGCAGAAAGCGCAACTTCTGTCGGGTCTTTGACCTTTTTCGGAGTGTTCGCCATGTTCAGTCCGAGCCCTCGTTACTTGTACGCGTCCCCCCGCGAGCCCTGCGCACAACGCAAGCCCACAGACCGGATCATGCCGCTTGCGCGGATCTCCGAGCCGTCCCCACCCGGACGGCTTGTCCGCCAATTTCTGCAACATCCTATTGGCAGAGCGTCGCGAATGAAATGCCCGCGATTAAGACATTCTTAATCATCGTTAACAGGATCGGGCCCTAACGCCTTAGCAATAAATGCAATTCTCCACCGGACGTGGCTAATTGCGGCAACTTTTCGTCAATAAACGGGCAGATCTGCGTCAAACAGCCCAAACATTTCGTTAACCATTTCCATGCTTGGGTGAGGTGAAATTCGCCCGCCGGACCGGCGGAACCGTCGCGCGATGCCGGGGCCTGCGCCATGACGCCTGAACTGCAACGGATGGACTGGATGCCCTCGCCCCCGCTTGCACCCATCGACAGCCCGCTCGACCTCGACCATCTCTCCCGGATGACGCTCGGCGACGCTGAGCTGGAACAGGAAGTGCTGGCCATGTTCGCCGAGCAGGCGGTCCGCCTGATGGCGGCGATGGCCACGCTGCCGGCCGAGGCCGCTGCACTTGCCCACAAGCTCAAGGGCTCGGCCCGCGGGATCGGCGCTTTTGCGGTGGCAGATGCCGCAGCCAGCCTGGAGACCGCGATCCAGACCGGCCACAACCAGCGCCACGCCTTCGCCGCGCTGAAGGAGGCGGTGACTGAGGCCCGCGCCGCCATCGAGGCGATCCTGAAGCCTTGAGGCCAGCCGGCCGAGCCGGGCTCTAGTCTCTTGTTTTGACGCATTTTCTTGCCGCAAAGCGGGATTCACTTCGCATCAAAACCCTATGGCGCCGGGCGGATCGACCCGTTATAGGACAGCCCGGACCCTCCTTCATCCCAGCACCGCGGCAGCACGAGCACACATGGCCAAGATTCACTTTGTCGACCACAAGGGCGAAACCCGCACGGTGGAAATCGAGAACGGCGCAACCGTGATGGAAGCCGCGATCCGTAACAGCGTTCCCGGCGTCGAGGCCGAATGCGGCGGCGCCTGCGCCTGCGCGACCTGCCATGTGTATGTCGACGAAGCCTGGCGCGAGAAGGTCGGCAGCCCGACTCCGATGGAGGAGGACATGCTCGATTTCGGTTTCGACGTGCGCCCGAATTCGCGTCTGTCCTGCCAGATCAAGGTCTCCGACGACCTCGACGGTCTCGTCGTGACGACGCCGGAACGCCAAGCCTGATCGTTGCAAGCCTGATCGTTACAGGCCTCGTCCTGACGGGCTTTGTCCTGACAAGCCCGCCCCTTCTGAATTGAACTATACGTTCGGCGGCGCGACCTCGATGCCGCGCTTGTGCCAGGGTCTGAGCTTCTCGACGATCTCCGCGCTGAGCGGCGCAGGCCGCCGCGTCGCCTCGTCGAGCATGACGCCGACCGACATCGCCGAGGCGATGCACTTTCCTTGCGAGAACACGACCTGCTCGAAGGTCACCGAGGTTCGCCCCAACTTCACCACGCCGAGGCCGAGCTCGATCGTGCCCGGCCAGTGCAACTCGGCGCGGAAATGCATGTCGAGCCGCACCATGATCCAGGCAAGGCCCGGCGGGGTCAGGCCGTACTGAGGAAGCTTCATCAGCGTGACACGGCCGGTCTCGAAATAGGTGGCGTAGACCGCGTTGTTGACGTGCTGGTTGGGATCGAGATCGCCGAAGCGGACGTTGTCGCTGAGGCGGTAGGGAAAGTCCTCCAGGCGCGGCGTCGTATCGAGGCGACTTGGTGCGTTCACCGATTGATCTCCGTCATATCCTTGCTCGTTACAGCCCAGTTATGCTGCCCCGGCAAGTGGGCGCGGCTGCGGGGCGCTCCCGCTTTTATGCCTTCCCTGATCCATCCCCGTTGGCTAGACAGGCAGGGTCACCTCTGCCCAAAGGGCGCCGTCCAACAGACAACGACAGACAAAGAGACGACATGAGCGACGCGATCAAAACCGATGTGCTGATTATTGGCGCCGGCCCCTGCGGTCTGTTCGCCGCCTTCGAGCTTGGCCTTCTCGACATGAAGGCGCATTTCGTCGACATCCTCGACAAGGTCGGCGGCCAATGCGCCGAGCTCTATCCGGAGAAGCCGATCTACGACATCCCCGGCATTCCGCAGGTTTCGGGGCAGGGCCTCACCGAGGCGCTGATGGAGCAGATCAAGCCGTTCCATCCGACCTTCCATCTCGGCGAGATGATCGAGACCGTGGAGAAGATCGGCGATCCCCTGTTTCGCTGCACCACGGATGCGGGCAAGGTGTTCGAATGCAAGGTGTTGGTGATCGCGGCCGGCGGCGGCTCGTTCCAGCCCAAGCGTCCGCCGGTGCCGGGCATCGAGGCCTATGAAGGCACTTCAGTCCATTACGCCGTGCGCAAGATGGAAACGTTCCGCGACAAGAACGTGCTGGTCGTCGGCGGCGGCGATTCCGCGCTCGACTGGACGCTCAATCTGCATCCGGTCGCCAAGCGCATCACGCTGTTGCATCGGCGCGACGAGTTTCGCGCCGCACCCCACAGCGTCGAGCAGATGCGCGCGCTGGTTGCCGCTGGCAAGATGGATCTCCGGCTCGGCCAGGTCACCGCTCTCTCCGGCACCGAGGGCAAGCTCGCGGGCGCCACCATCAAGGGCAACGACAACAGTGTGACCGACATTTCCTGCGACACCATGCTGCCGTTCTTCGGACTGACCATGAAGCTCGGTCCGGTCGCGAACTGGGGCATTGCGCTGGAGAACAATCTGGTGCCGGTCGAGACCTCCGCGTTCGAGACCAACGTGCCGGGCATCTTCGCGATCGGCGACATCAACACCTATCCCGGCAAGATCAAGCTGATCCTGTGCGGCTTCCACGAGGGCGCGCTGATGTCGCAAAAAGCCCATCGCTACGTCTATCCGGAGAAGCGGCTCGTGTTCCAGTACACGACCTCGTCCTCCAGCCTGCAAAAGAAGCTCGGTGTCAACTAACGGCGGCCGAGCGGGCACGCGATGCCCCATGTTTCTGGTGCTGGAACCGTTCGCGAAATCGCCGTAGTCTGCGGCCATTCCGGTCGTGGCTTGGCAACGTGATTGGCTCAGCAAGGTGATGATAATGCGGACTCTCTTTTCCAGCTTTCGGCTCCCCTTCCTGGCGCTGGCATTGTCGCTCGCGACGGTGACGCCGTCTGCGGCGCAGACCGCCGAGCCCACGGCGGCGGGCCTCTGGCAGAAGGTCGAAGACGGCAAGACGGTCGGTTGGTTCCTCTTCATCGACCATAACGGCGTCTTCGAAGGCGTGATCGCAAAGACCTTCCCGCGGCCCGGCGACGATCCGAACGAGATCTGCAGCAAGTGCACCGACGACCGCAAGAACGCGCCGGTGCTCGGCATCTCCTTCGTCCGCAACATGAAGCGCGAAGGCATGAAGTACGAAGGCGGCAACGTGCTCAATCCGCGCGACGGCCAGATCTGGAAGGCCAATATGAAGGTCAGTCCTGATGGCCAGACCCTGACCCTGCGCGGCTATCTCGGAATTTCGCTGCTCGGCAAGGACGAGGCCTGGACGCGCCTGCCTGACGCCAGCATCGCCCAGGTCGATCCCGCCATCGTCGCAAAATATCTGCCCGCGCAGGCCGCGGCCACCAAGCCGCCGGCACCTGCGACGAAGAAGGGTGGCGGCGGGATGATGGCGCCGGCACCTAAGCAGTAAATGGCGTTCGTCGCGCGCTGTGCCGCCTGACCGGCAGTAGCTCCACACAATCGTCGTCATTCCTCGTGCAGGCGGGGAAGGCTGAAAGTCGTCGGCGGTCATATCCGCCGAAAGACGAATGCGCCGCGAGCCCGCTCCAGTAGTTGCCCGGAATGCATGCTGGCGCCGGATTTGCATAGCTATCCGCAGAGCTGCTGGGGGAACGAGTCGCAGCCCTCCGAGCCTTTCGCCGAGTTGCGGAAGGCGGGCGGTGCGCGTTGTCCCACGCCGCGATCATTTCGACCCGCGGAGACGACATGCGACCTGCAGGATTGTGTGTAGCGCCATTACTGGGCCTGACAGCACTCTTGGCGACATCGGCGCTGGCGCGCGACGACGGGCGCTACGCCAACTCGCCGTTAAAACCCTGGTTCGAAAGCCTGCATAGCGAATTCGGACAGTGCTGCACCGACGCCGACGGCTACGTCATTGCCGACGTCGATTGGGAGTCCGATCGCGGCCGCTTCCGCGTCCGCATCGACGACGAGTGGGTCGTGGTGCCCGACGGCGCGGTGATCACCGTGCCGAACAAGATCGGTCGCACCATGGTGTGGAAGCACTATATCGACGGTCATCCGCGCGTGCGCTGCTTCATGCCGGGCAGCATGACGTAGAGATTGTCTCTAGAATTTGTACGTCACACTGCCGAGCACCGTGCGGCCGACGCCGAGGAAGCAATCGCCGCGCGCCACGCAAGTGGTGAGATGGCGTTTGTCGAAGAGATTGCTGGCGTTGACCTGGAGCCGCCAGGGGCCGTTGTCGTAACGGATCATCGCATCGAACAGGGTGTAGTCCGGCGTACGGAGCGTGTCGGTGCCGTCCCAGGAGGCGCCGATGTAGCGTACCCCGCCGCCGAGCGTGACGCCGGGCAGCCCGAATAGGGCAAGGCGGTATTTTGCCCAGAGCGAGGCCTGATGGTCCGGCACGGTCTCGACATGCTTGCCGGCGTTGTCGCCGCTCTCGACGCGGGTATCGAGGTAGGTATAGGCGCCGATCAGATCAAGCTCCGGCGTGATGCGTGCCAGCACCTCGAGCTCGGCGCCGCGGATGCGGACCTTGCCGGTCTGGACCGAGAGCAGCGGATTGTCGGGATCGCTGGCGAGCCTGTTCCGCTCGGTGGTGTCGAAGATCGCGCCGTTGATGGCATTGCCGGGTGACGGATTGTACTTGAAGCCGAGCTCCACCATTTCGCCGCGTTGTGGCGTGCAGACACCCGTGGCGCAGACACCGCTGCCGAACACCGGGTTGAACGACTGCGCATAGGTCACGTAGGGCGTGACGCCGAACGGCAACTCGTACATCAGTGCCGCGCGGCCGGTGGTCGCCCGGTAATGCTCGCCCGACGTCCCCTGGGTGTCGCTGGTGACGTAGTCGTGGCGCAGGCCGAGCACCGCGAGCCAGGGGCCGAGCCGCAACTGGTCCTGGGCGTAGAGCCCGAGCTGGCGCTGGCGGAGGTCGGGCTCGGCCGACATGTCCGGCGACGTGACGCCGGTGTAAACGGGCGCGTAGAGATCGAACGGCGTCGCGTCATAGCCTCCGCCGGACGAGGCGCGCTCCCTGTAGCCGCGGTAATCGATCCCGAACAGCGCCTTGTGCTGGACGGCGCCGGTTGCGAATTTCAGTTCGGCATTGGTATCCGAGGTGAAGTTGTCCTTGACGCTGTCGCGCGCCGAAACGTAGCGCGCCACCGTGCGCCGTCCGGGATCCAGAAACGGATTGTCCGGCTTGGAGTACACGTCCGGATAGAGGCTGTGATAGATGCCCTCGACGTGCACATAACGCATGTTCTGCCTGACGGTCAGGGCGTCGCTGAAGCGATGCTCGAACAGGCTTGAGACGGCGCCTGTCTCGGTCCGATAGCGGTCCCAGCCCGGCTCGCTGGCGAAGCGGTTGATCGGAATCAAGCCGTTGGGGCCGGCAAACAGCGTGCCTTCATGCGGCAGAAACGCGGTGGAGGAGCCGGTCGTGTCCTTTTGGTAGGTGCCGAGCACGGTCCAGCTGGTATCGTTGGTCGGACGCCAGGTCAGCGACGGTGCGAGCACGATGCGATCGTCCTTGACGTAATCCGTCTGCATGTTGCTGTCGCGGAATACGCCGATGAAGCGATAGAGCCACTCGCCGTCCTTGGTCAGCTTGCCCGTGGAGTCCAGCTGCACCTGCTTGCGGTTGAAGCTGCCATATTGCACGCCGATCTCGCTGGCGGATTCCGCCCGTGGCCGCTTTGAAATCAGGTTCAGCAAGCCTGCCGTCGAGGTGTCGCCGTAGAGCACGGAAGAGGGGCCGCGCAGAACCTCGATGCGCTCCAGCGTATAAGGCTCCGGCCGCCATTCATTGAAATTCCAGGTGTTCACCATCCGCGTGCCGTCGAGATAGATGTTCGGGTCCTGCCCACGGATGCGCGGATAGTCGCCGCGCGAGTCCGCGCCGTAGGCGTCGGCGAACACGCCTGGCACGTAGCGCAACGCTTCCTGCACGGTGGTCGCGCCCTGGTCGATGACCCGGTCCGCGGTCACGACGCTGATCGACTGCGGCGTCTCGC
>NZ_JALBHA010000376.1:0-6558 GCF_023006445.1 Bradyrhizobium sp. SHOUNA76 | reverse complement strand
GCTGAAGAGTTCGGCTATCCCGCTGCGGGCGGCGCCGAATTCGTCCATGGCGAGGCGCCGATCACGCGCGGATTGCTGCGTGAGGCCGGGCTGTCGCTGCAAGCGATCGAGGGCGAGCAGTGGAGCGTCGACGGGACGACGCTCTCGCGCGGACAGGGCGACGATCCGCACGAGGCGGAGCTTCAAGCCGTGCTGAGGGACTTGAAGGACGATCTCACCGTCGCCGAGTTCCTGCGCCGGCATTTTGCCGGGGATGACTATGCGCCGATGCGCCATTCGATCGGGCGGATGGTCGAGGGCTATGACGCGGCCGACCCCGAGCGCGCCTCGACGCTGGCGCTGCGCGAGGAATGGATGGATGGCGGGCACGCACCGCAGGCGCGCATCGATGGCGGCTATGGCGCGCTGATCGACTTTCTGGCGGCGGACTGCCGCCGGCGCGGGGTCACAATTCATATCGGTTGTGTGGTGTCGGCGATCGAAGAGCATGGCCACACGGTGGCCGTTCACTGCACCGGCGGCGATGTGCATGGCTGCGATCGCGTGATCCTCACGGTGCCGCTGCCGCTGCTGCGCGAGATGGCCCTGCCGGCGAGCGCGCGCGCGAAGCTTGCCGCCACGGACGACATAGGCTTCGGCAATGTCATCAAGATCCTGCTGCGCTTCGCGCGGCCCTGGTGGCGCGAGCGGAAGGAAGATCTCGCAGGCATGACCTTCCTGCTGTCGGACGAGACGATCCCGGTGTGGTGGACGCAATATCCGAGCCGGCATGCCGTGCTCACCGGCTGGTTCGGCGGCCCGCGTACGGCGGAGCTAGAAAGACTCGATCCGCAAGGACTGATCGAGGCCGGGCTCGATTCGCTCGCCGCCATCTTCAAGCTGTCGCGCGAGGACATCGCGCACGAGCTCGTGGCAGCGACGGCGACCAACTGGGCGCACGATCCCTTCGCCCGCGGCGCCTATTCCTGGGCGACGCCGCGGACGCGCGCGGCACAAGCGATCCTCGCGCGTTCCGACGGCCTGGTGTTGTTCTCCGGTGAAGCGCTCTATCGCGGAGCCGACATGGGCACGGTGGAAGCCGCCCTGGCGAGCGGCCTGGAGACGGCCGGGATGATCCTTAGGGGATAAGAAAAAAGGCCCGCATCTCTGCGGGCCTCATCTCTCACCAGCGACTGCCGCCGAAGCCGAATGTCACGCTGGGGCCGCCGCCGCCGTAATATCCGTACGGGCCGCCGCCATAATAGCGGTGGTGCCTGGGGTAATAGCCATAGTTGCGGTGGTGCGAACGATAATAGCCATGATGGTGATGATGAGGCCGCCAATGATGGTGATGGCGATGGCCATGATGGTGGTGCCGGTGCTGCGCACTGATGTCGGTCGATTGGCTGGCTGGCGCGTTCCGCTGCGCGCTTGAATTGTCGGCCGCGTTTGCCGCCGATCCGCCGGCAAGCGCCGCAGCTCCGACCGCCATCGCGACAATGAGATACTTCATGTCATCACTCCAGTTGAATGTCGTGTGACAACAGATGGGCCTTCGCCGCGTTCCGGCCAGTGCGGGCGTCGAAACGACGCAGTATTGCGACGCCGCGATTCGCCCACGAGTGGGCGTCGTGGGATTTATTGTCGCATCAACGGCGTTGATCGCATTGCTGCCATCACTTGGCCGCGAACGACGCGATCGCGTCACCCGTTTCGTGACGCCATTGCAGACCTGTGGCCCGGATTGCGCTCCGCTCCATCCGGGACACGAGAGGGCTATGCCGGCTGGCGGATGCGTCTCAAGGATGCGGATCGGGAAAGCGGTGGCGTTCGGAGAGCGCGGCGAGGATCGCGTCCTTGTCGGCGATGAAGGCCCGTCCCTGGTGGCTGCCGGTCTGGTGCGGCGATGTCGCTCCGTCAGCCAGGACGAGCAGCGGCAGCGACTGATTCTCCTCGCCGAGAAGCCGATCACCGGCTGCCTGGGGCGCGGCCATGCGATGCGCTCGACATCCAGCTTGTCGGCGAGCTGGGGAAACGAGGCCAGCGCGCCCTCGATCAGCGCGCAATGCCAGCAGTAGAACAGGCGCCCCGGAAAGGCCGGGTCCTCGAAACCGGGGCGCAGCAGGAACAGGCGGTCGCGCGTCATGGGTCGCTCCGAAGCATGGCCGCTTTGCTGAGGATCAAACCGGCGGCCTCGTGCCGGTGCCGATGCATGCCGTCGACAACCCCGACAGCATCGCCTACGTCCTCGCCGATTCCGGCGCGCTGCTCGTGTTCGTCGATACACTGGAGCGCTGGCAGGCGATCGTGGCGACCGGCCAGCCGCTCGACCATCTCAAGCGCATCGTCTGCGCGGATGCAGGCGGGCTCATCACACCGGATGCGCGCATCGTCGGGCTCGATCACTGGCTCGCACAACCACCCGGCGCGACTGCGCCGCTGCCCGATGTCGCGGTCCAGCCGGACGATCTCGCCGCCATCGTCTACACCTCGGGCACGACGGGGCGGCCGAAGGGCGTGATGCTGTCGCACGGCAACGTGGTCGCCAACGTGAAGGCGATCGCGTGCCGTATCAAGGCCGAGCCGCACGACGTCCTCCTGTCCTTCCTGCCGCTCTCGCACACCTTCGAGGGCACCGGCGGCTATTACTATCCGATCGCCGCCGGCGCCTGCGTCGCCTATACGCGGTCGGTGCCGCAACTGTCGGAGGACCTGAAGCACGTGCAGCCGACAGTGCTGGTCTCGGTGCCACGGATCTACGAGCGCATCTACGCGCTGATCATGCAGCACCGGGCGGCAGCAGGCTGGATCGAGCGCACGCTGTTCGACCTCACGGTCGCAATCGGCGGGCGGCGGCGCGGATATTTTGAAGGAGCTGTGCGGCCACCTGAACTTCGATGCGAGCGTGTTCGAGGACGCGATCTGCATTCCCTGCCGCATGCCCTACATCACCAGCATGTTCATGCCGCGCAATTGGGCCGACCGGCCGCTGCCGGTGCCGAAGAACTCGGTCAACCTCGCTTTCGTCAGCCAGTTCGTCGAAATCCCCGACGACGTCGTGTTCACCGTGGAATATTCGGTGCGGGCGGCGCAAATGGCGGTCTATCAGTTCATGAAGATCGATCGCCCGGTGCCGCCAGTGACCCGCCACGACAAATCGCTCGCGGTGGTCTTCGCGACGCTGGAGAAGGCGTTCGCGTGACGACCGCGACGGCGCCACTGGCGCCTGCGATCGCCGCTATCGCGGCGCTGCCAGCGGCAGGCTGACGTGAAAGACGGCGCCCCCCGACGGCACGTTTTCGGCCCAGATGCGCCCGCCATGCGCCTTGACGATGGTATGGGCGATCGAGAGGCCGATGCCCATGCCTTGCGCCTTGGTCGTGAAGAACGGCTTGAAGATCTCGGTCACCTTTTCCGCGAGGATCCCGTCACCGGTATCGGTGACGGAGACGAGAGCCACATTGCCATCTGCGAGGCTGGTTCGCCCGACGACGCGGCGCCGCTTGTCCGGCAGATGCGCCACGGCATCTATGCCGTTCACGACGAGATTCAGAATGGCCTGCTGGAGCTGGATCTTGTCGGCCTTGACGCGGATCTCTCCGGATGAGGGCTCCGTCACCAGCTCGACATCGTGCGTCAGCGCCTGCACGGAGAGGAATCGAAACACCTCGCCGACCATCGCATTGAGGTCGAGTTCGCGCCGTTCGGTCGGGTCCCGCTTCAGAAACGCGCGCAGCCGGCTGATGACCTCGGCGGCCCGCTGATCGTCCCGGCAAATGTGGTCCAATATGTCCCTGACCTCGTCGAGGTCAGGCGCCGGATTCTGCAAGATCTGCTGGGCCGCCTCGGCATTGATCAGGATGGCGGCGAGCGGCTGGTTCAGCTCGTGGGCAAGCGAGACCGACATCTCGCCCGCGGTTGCGCGGCGATTCAAGTGGGCAAGCTCCGACATGCGCTGACGCGCCTCGACCTCCGCCACGAAGCGCAAGCGGCGCTCGCGCAGCAGGATGGCGATCATCAGCGCCTGCACCAAAACGACGCTCGCGACGATGGTGGCGTGCCAGTGATAGTGCTCCCAGAAGGTCTGTTCACGGAAACGGATCTCGCTGCCGGGGGGCAGATTGGCTTCATTCACGTTCCATCGTCTCAGCTCCCGCCAATCGAAGATCGGCTTTACGTTGTCTCCGGCGAAGGGGACGATGCTCGACGGGGCTTCGCCGTCGAGGATCCGCGTTGCCACTTCGCCGGCTTCCCGTCCTATCATTTCGGGCAGCAGCAGAAATCCGCCCAATCCGGAACGCCCGAGGAACGTATCGGACGTGATGATGATCGGGCGGTTGGCCTTTTCGGCGATGCGTGCGAGCGCCGAGGCCGGCGAATAATAGGTGCCTTCGCCGTCGGAATACATCGCCGAGGTCAGGATCGCAGAGCGGGCAGTCAGGGAGGCGAGGTGATCGCGGACCTCGCGCAGCACTGCGCCGGACAGATCGGTGACTTCGAGGTCGGGCATTGCGGCCGCGAAATCCTGCTTCCAGTGTCCATATGTCAGCGGATTCTTCCAGGCCTCGCCGACGAGGACGACATGGTTCAGGTCGGGAACGACGGCGCGGGCTGCGGTCAGCAGCTGCGCCGGCCGTACCCGTGCGAAGACGGCCGTCGTGTTGGGCAGGAAAAGCGCGCGCGTCTCAGGCAGATCGGGCACGAAGCCGTAGACGACGGGCGCGCCTGGCCAGATCTCCTGCTTGCGCTTCTGAAGGAATTTCGCCGACGCAACGCCGATCGAAACGATGACGTCGATCGGCCGCTGCGCATATTTGGTCCTGAGGTGGCCGACCAGGCTCTCTTCATAGCCGGGTCCCGGGAAGCGGGTGAGATCGAGGCTTTCGCCGTAGGTCACCGTGTGAGCCGTCCCGCTCTGCTTTGCGGCGGCGCGGATGCCGGCGAAGATCTCGGAATAAAACGGTGAGCGGAAATCGGCTTCTTCCAGAACCAGGATCGAACGCTGCCGCTTGCCGTCGGCCGCGATGCATTCACGCGACAGGCTTGCGAGCAAGCAGACGATCAGGATGCGCACCAGCCCGATGATCATACGCGTTGCTGGACCGTGGCCCGCCCCCATTGCAATCGCGTCTCCTCGATGAGGACGCGTGCCCGAGCATAACCGGCTGACCTGGAGTTTCAACGGAGCGATGCGCGACGGTTGCGCAATCACTCAAGGCGGGACGAAGTGCCGCTACTTGAACGGATCCTGGATCGACGGCGACGACTGGCGGATGCGGCGCACACTCACCGGCTTACCGTCGGAGACGAACAGCAGTTCATATCGACGGCCTTCGTTGTCGGTCGCTGAGCAGGTGACGTCGTTGACCTTCCTGGCGGCGAAATTGCCGGTCTGGCGGCAGAGGCCGGTAGAGGTCTGCTCGGCCGGCACCGGCAGGCCGTCGACCTTGGGACGGTGCTTGGAGTTGAGCAGCATGCGGTCGATCGGCAGCTCGTAGGAATTGTCGTCGGCGCGCTTGCCGTTCTCCCCGGAGAACGACACCACGTGGCTGTCGTCGGAGGGATCGTCGACCGCGACCGCGAAATTGACCCGGCCCTTGTCGCCGTGGGCGTAGGCCACCGTCTTGCAGGCGAAGGCGCGGCCGGCGACCTTGAAGGTCTTGCAGTGGCCGGATATCAGCGCCAGCAGGTCGATATAGGCGTTCTGCGGCGCCGGCGGATTGTGGACCGGGATCGGGGCGGAAGACTCGGCAAAACAAGGGCTTGCAGAAGCGGCAAGGGTGGTGGCCAAAGCCAGCATGGCGGCCAGCGGCGGTCGGCAGAGGCGCATCGGAGGGCTCACGCGCCAGGGAACCAGGGAAAATTTCCGCACCACAACCATCGAACCACAAATTGGTTGCGATCCCGTTTGTTCTGCAAGTCCCGTCTGGAATACCACCGCGCCACCCCAACGGCGAATTCGCCCAAATCGCCCAACCCGTCCCGCCAGCACTTGCCGTCAGGCCGGTGTTTTTTTCGTGGCGGAGCTACCCCATCGCCGCCTGCCAGCGCCTGTCGCGCAGGGACGGGCGGCGGTGCAGGCGGGCGTCCAGCAGGTCGCGGGCGCGGGGCAGCTCACCGCTGCGCATGAGCGCGACGACAAAGGTGTCCTCGATCAACTCGCGCTGGGCATGGCTGCCGCCGATCCGCACGACCTCGCCGAGCACCGGCGCGAGCGTTTGCACGCATGACGCGTAATCCTCATCCGCAAAGGCCGCCAACGCGTGGAAGATCGCCGGCACGACCGGGCCGGCCGGTAGCTTGCCCTCGGCGAGCCGCTGCTCGATGGTCGCAAGGCGCGTGGTGAGCGCCGCGCGGTTTTGCGTCGCGGCCGCGAACAGCGCCATGTGGACGTCGGCGAAAGACAGGCTCGATTTCGGAAACAGTTTTTGCGCGGCGTTGTCGGCTTCCTGCCACAGCGGCCTTGGCACGGTGTGGCCGTAAGCCGACAAGCGCCAGAGCAGCGAGGCGGCGTCGGTGATGACGTTGAGCGGCGGCGCTTGCGTGGCCGAGGGCTGGAGCACGTCGGCATAGATCGAC
>NZ_JALBHA010000375.1:0-6587 GCF_023006445.1 Bradyrhizobium sp. SHOUNA76 | reverse complement strand
CGGAGACCGCAGCACCCGAGGAGGAGCCGCCCGGCACATGGCCCGCGGCCCGGTTCCAGACACCCTTCGGCGTGCCGTAATGCGGATTGATGCCGATGCCGGAATAGGCGAACTCGGTCATGTTGGTGCGCCCGATCACGACGAACCCGGCCTTGCGCAAGCGCGCTACCGTCACGGCATCCTGCTCGGCCGGTGGGGAATCGTCGAGCGCGCGCGAGCCGGCGCGCGTCACCTGTCCCTTGATGTCGAACAGATCCTTGATCGAGATCGGGATGCCGGCGTAGCGCGACGGCGCCGCCTTGGCCTTGCGAAGGCCGTCCATCGCGTCGGCGGCCGCGAGCGCGGCGTCCTTGTCGACATGGATGAAGGCGCGCTGGCCCTCCCCAGTGGGATCGGCGATCCTGGCGATACAGGCCTCGACCAGCTTGCGGGCGGTGGTGCGGCCGCTTTCGAGGTCCTCGGCGAGCTTCGCCAGTGTCGGAAATTCGGGCATGTCTGTCTCACGGAATATTGTCGCGCGCAATCTATAGCGCTGCCTCAGTTCGACACAAGCATTGTGCGCATGATGGCATGCATGCGTATTGCTGGACCGTTGACGCACCATGGTCGATTGTCGCATCAAGATCGAAACAGGCAGGCGTGAAGCCTGTCTCTTGGAGGAGCCGCCGAGATGGCCGAACCGCAGCGCGCGCGACCGAAACCGACGCCGGAGACCCAGCATTTCTGGGACGGCACGAAGGCGGGCGAACTGCGCCTGCAACGCTGCGACGCCTGCGCGCATGTCTACTTCCCGCCGCGCCCGTTCTGCCCGTCCTGCGCCTCGCGCAAGGTTTCAGTCTTCAAGGCGAGCGGCAAGGGCTTCCTCTACAGCTACGTGATCAACCATCGTCCCGCCGCGCCCGGCTTCACGCCGCCTTATGCGATCGCGGTGGTCGAGCTCGACGAGGGGCCGCGCTTGATGAGCAACATCATCGACTGCCCGCAGACGCCGGAAGCGCTCGAGCTCGACATGAAGCTCGAGGTCGCCTTCCAGGCGCTCGACGACAAGATCACCCTCCCCGTCTTCCGTCCGGCGAAGGGGTAGACCATGCGCAGCAACCAGGTTGCCGTCGTCGGCGCGGCCGAGACCACCGAGCTTGGAATCATCCCCAACGCCTCGCAGCTTCAGCTTCACGCCGATGCGGCGCTCAATGCCATCGCCGATGCCGGGCTGAAGCTGTCCGATATCGACGGCTTCGCCACCGCGGTCGAAACGCCGCAGCAGGTCTGCCATTATCTCGGCATCAAGCCGACCTGGGTGGACGGCACCTCGGTCGGCGGCTGCTCGTTCATGCTGCACGTCCGCCACGCGGCCGCGGCGATCGAGGCCGGCCTGTGCAAGACCGTGCTGATCACGCATGCCGAGAGCGGCAAGTCGATGATCGGCAAGCTGCCGCGCTCGACGCCGGCCGACAGCCTCAACGGCCAGTTCGAGGCGCCCTACGGCGTCTACGGTCCGCCCAGCATGTTCCCGATTCCCGTGCTGCGCTTCATGAAGACCTACGGCATCACGCACGAGCAGCTGGCCTCGGTCGCCGTGGTGCAGCGGGAATGGGCGGCGAAGAATCCGCGCGCGATGATGAAGGACCCGATCACCGTCGCCGACGTGCTCAACTCGCGCATGATCGCCTATCCGTTTCGCCTGTTGCAGTGCTGCCTCGTCACCGACGGCGGCGGTGCGCTGATCCTGACCTCGGCCGAGCGCGCCAGGGATTTCCCGCGCAAGCCCGTCTACATCATGGGCACCGGCGAGAGCGTGGAAACGCCGATGGTCAGCCAGATGGAGACCTTCAATTCCTCGCGCGCGTTCAAGACCGCGGGGCCGCTGGCCTTCAAGGAGGCCGGCATTGCGCACGGGGATGTCGACCATCTCATGATCTACGACGCGTTCGCGCATCTGCCGCTGTTCGGCCTCGGCGATCTCGGCTTCATGCCGCATGAGGAGACCGGCAAGTTCATCGCGGATGGCAACACGCGCCCCGGCGGGAAGTTGCCGCTCAACACCAATGGCGGCGGATTGAGCTACATGCATTCGGGCATGTATGGCATGTACGCGCTGCAGGAGAGCGTGCGGCAAATGCGCGGCATCGCGCCGGCGCAGGTGCCGAATGCGAGGATTTCGGTGTGTCACGGCGTCGGCGGCATGTTCGCCGCGAGTGGCACGATCGTGTTTACGAACGAGAAGTAACGCACCGTCATTCCGGGGCGCGCGCAGCGCGAACCCGGAATCTCGAGATTCCGGGTCTGGTGCTTCGCACCATCCCGGAATGACGGGCACAACAGGAGGCACCCACATGAGCAAATCACTGCAGGACAAGGTCATCATCGTCACCGGCGCAGGCCGCGGTATCGGGCGCGAGATCGCGCTGCTCTGTGCGGCGGAAGGCGCCAAGGTCGTCGTCAACGATCCCGGCGGCGCCTCCGACGGCGCCGGCGCCAACGCGGCACCGGCCGAAGAAGTCGTCGAGGAGATCAAGAAGCGCGGCGGCACTGCGGTCGCCAATTTCGAGTCGGTCGCCGAAGCCATCCCCGCCAGCAAGATCGTGAAGACCGCGACCGACCATTTCGGCCGGCTCGACGGTGTCGTCAACAATGCCGGCATTTTGCGCGACATGATCTTCCACAAGATGAGCGTGGAGGCGTTCGAGGCCGTCATCAAGGTCCATCTGATGGGCTCGTTCTACGTCAGCCACGCCGCCGCGCGCATCTTCCGCGAGCAGGAGTCGGGCTCCTTCGTGCACTTCACCTCGACTTCCGGCCTGATCGGCAACTTCGGCCAGGCCAACTACGCCGCCGCCAAGCTCGGCATCGTCGGTCTTTCCAAGTCGATCGCGCTCGACATGGGCCGCTTCAACGTCCGCTCCAACTGCGTCTCGCCGTTCGCCTGGACCCGCATGATCGGTACCATCCCGACCGAGACCGAGGCGGAGAAGGCGCGGGTCGAGAAGATCAAGCAGATGGGACCGGAAAAGATCGCCCCGCTCTGCGGCTATCTGATCTCCGATTCCGCCAAGGACGTCACGGGCCAGATCTTTGGCGTGCGCATGAACGAGATCTTCCTGTTCAGCCAGAACAGGCCGATCCGCTCGGTGCAGCGGGCCGAAGGCTGGACGCCGCAGTCGATCGCCGAACACGGCATGCCGGCGCTGAAGGGCTCGTTCTACAAGCTCGACCGCTCGGCCGACATCTTCACCTGGGATCCCGTGTAGGGATCCCGTCCAGCCGCATTTCCGGCATCCCTGCCCTGCGATCTCTGGTTGTCTCGGCCGGAGATCGCCCCGCTTTACGCCCGAATGCGGGCGAATGGTGCCCTCCCAACGCAACTTTGGGAGGAAACCATGACAAGAATAGTGACCAACTCCGGCGACACCGCTGTAACGAGCGGCCTCGGCCGCCGGACTCTCCTCAAAGGCACGGCGGCTCTCGCGGCCACTGCCCTCGCCTCGCGCGCCGAGGCCCGCGACTTCGGCGCCAATGCCGAGCCGCAACGCTATCCCGACCCTGATATCGTCGCCATCGACCCCAAGCGCTTCAAGGCCAAGGTCGGCAACACCGCGATCAAGCGGCTCTATACCGGCTGCCTCTGGGCGGAGGGGCCGGCATGGAATGCGCAGGGGCAATATCTCGTCTGGAGCGACATCCCGGCCAACCGGCAGCTTCGCTATCTCGACGACGACGGCCACATCTCCGAGCAGTTCCACAAACCGTCGAATGAGGCCAACGGCAATTCGTTCGACACCGAGGGACGCCAGCTCAGCGCCGAGCGCACGCGCCTTGTCCGCTACGAGCATGACGGCTCGACCACGACGCTGGCCGAGCAGGCCAATGGCAAGCCGCTCAACGGCCCGAACGACATGGTCGTGCATCCAAACGACAAGGCAATCTGGTTCACCGATCCCGGTTACGGCGCGATCAGCATCTACGAGGGCAAGCTCGCCAATACCGGCTCGCTGCAGCCGCATCAGAAGGAAGCGGTCTATCGCCTGGACCCCCAGACCGGGCAGGTCGCGAAGGTCGCGGACGAGCCGTTCAAGCCCAACGGCATCGCCTTCAGCCACGACTACAAGAAGCTCTATGTCTGCGACACCGGCATCACGCATTATCCGCAGGCCGAGAATGTGGTGTGGTCCTACGACATCGACGGAGCCAAGCTCTCGAACCCGAAGCGGCTGATCGACATGAAGCTCGAGGGCAAGTCGGGCTTCCCCGACGGCCTGCGCGTCGACACCGAAGGCAATATCTGGGTCGGTGCCGGCTGGGTCGGACCCGGCTATGACGGCGTGCAGGTGTTCGCACCGAACGACGGCGCGCGCATCGGGCAAATCCTCCTGCCCGAGACCTGCGCCAATGTCTGCTTCGGCGGCAGGAAGCGCAACCGCCTGTTCATGACCGCGAGCCAGTCGCTGTATGCGGTCTATGTGGAGACGCAGGGGGCGCATTTCTGTTGAGTGCAGACTGTCATTCCGGGGCGATGCGAAGCATCGAACCCGGAATCTCGAGGTTCCGGGCTCGCCCTTCGGGCGCCCCGGAACGACGGGATGAGATCAACCGGTATTCCGCAACCCCGCCGAGATCCCGTTGATCGTCAGCTGAATTCCGCGCAGCACCTGCTCGTCCGGGTTCTGCGCGCGGTGCTCCCTCAGCAGCTCGACCTGCACGTGGTTGAGCGGATCGAGATAGGGGAAGCGGTGGCGGACCGAGCGCTCCAGCAGCGGATTGCCCTGCAGCAGCCGGTCCTGCCCCATGATGTCGAGCAGCGTCTCGATGCAGGAATGCCATTCGCGGCGGATGCGGCCGAAGATCTTTTCGCGCAGGGCTTCGTCCGGCACGAGCTCGGCATAGCGCGAGGCGATCGCGATCGAGCTTTTCGCCAGCACCATGTCCATGTTCGACAACAGCATGCGGAAGAACGGCCATTCCTTGTAGAGCTCTTTCAGGAACGGCATGCCCTTTTCGGGATGATCTGCGATCCATTGCTCGACCGCGCTGCCAAAGCCGTACCAGCCCGGCAGCATCAGGCGGCATTGCGCCCAGGAGAACACCCAGGGAATCGCGCGCAGATCCTCGATCGCACGGGTCTTCTTGCGCGAGGCCGGACGGCTGCCGATGTTGAGCGTTGCGATCTCGTTGATCACGGTGGAGGCCCAGAAATAATCGACGAAGCCGTCAGTCTCGTAGACGAGGCCGCGATAGGCCTTGAAGGCGAGGTTCGACAATTCGTCCATCGCGGTCAGATATTCCCGGCGCGGCGCGCTCTGGCGCGGATTGAGCAGGCTCGCTTCCAGCGTTGCCGCGGCGAGAATCTCCAGATTGTTGCGGCCGACCTCGGCGTTGGAATATTTCGACGAGATGATCTCGCCCTGCTCGGTGATGCGGATCTGCCCGTTCACCGCGCCGCCCGGCTGGGCGATGATGGCGTCATAACTCGGACCGCCGCCGCGGCCGACCGAACCGCCGCGGCCGTGAAACAGGCGCAGGCGCACGTGGTGGCGCTCGAACACCTCGACGAGACCGATCTCGGCCTTGTAGAGCTCCCAGCCCGAGGTGACGAAGCCGCCATCCTTGTTGCTGTCGGAATAGCCGAGCATGACCTCCTGCACGCTGCCGCGGCTGTCGACGAGGCGTCGGTAATCGTGCAGCGACAGCATGCGGTCCATGATGCCGCTTGAGGCTTGCAAATCCTCGATGGTCTCGAACAGCGGCACGATGTTGATGGCGCTGCGGCCGGAGGGATGGACGAGGCCGACCTCCTTCAAGAGCACCGCGACCTCGAGCATGTCGGACATGCCCTTGCACATCGAGATGATGCATTGGGGAATGGCGTCCGAGCCGAACTTGGCATGCGCCTCCGCGGCCGCATGGAACACGTTGAGCTCGCCCATGGTCTCGTCGCTGTACTTGACGAAGGGCGAGACCAGCGCGCGCGTCGAGCGCAGCTCGTTCGTGAGCAGCGAGATGCGGGCATCCTCGCCGAGCGCGAGATAGGACATGCCGGGGTTGGCGGCATCCATCAGCTCGGCGATGGTGCGTTCGTGCACCGCCGAGTTCTGGCGGATGTCGAGCCGGGCGAGATGGAAGCCGAAACAATCCACCGCGCGCCGGAGCAGCCGCAGCCGGCCGCGGGCGATGACGCGCGCATTGTTGGAGATCAGCGAGCGGTGCAGCACGTCGAGATCGGCCTGCAGCTCCCTGACGCTCCCGTAAGGCGCGCCCTTGCCGACCGGCCTGCGCGTGATCTCGACCTCGAGCATTTCGGCCGTCGCGGTCAGGCGCGCATAGATGCCTGACACCGCGAGGCGATAGGGCTCGCCGCTCCGGTGCGGTGAGGTATCCGGCGAGCGCTCCGCCAGGTTACGCAGCTCCTCGGAGACGTCGGCCAGATGGGCCGCGATCGACAGCTCCGAGCCGAGCACGTGCAGCTCGTTGAGATAAAACTGCATGACACGGCTCGACTGCAGCCGCAGCGTGCCGCGCATGACGTCGGCGGTGACGAAGGGATTGCCGTCGCGGTCGCCGCCGATCCAGCTGCCCATGCGCAGGAACGAGGC
>NZ_JALBHA010000374.1:0-6611 GCF_023006445.1 Bradyrhizobium sp. SHOUNA76 | reverse complement strand
CACATCGCGATCACCGAGACCTCGCGCCCCAGGGCGGCGAGCTCGGCGGCTGCGACAAAACCGTCACCGCCATTGTTGCCGGGCCCGGCCACGATCAGGATCGGCCCCTCCTCCACCAGCGCCTGGGCGGCCTCGGCGACCGCCTGTCCCGCGCTCAGCATCAGCTTGAAACCGGGCGTGCCGGCCGCGATGGCGAGCTGGTCCGCCCGCTGCATTTCGGCGTTGGTCAGAACTTCCATGCCACTTCCCTAGCACAATCGCCTTTTCAACAGGCATCTTCCGCGCCGATCCGACGCGGGGAACAACGATCTGCACACATATTGAACCGTTTGCCTATTTCGTAGTCTTCGCTATTTTGTGCAGGTTGGCGCCACCACTCAGAGATGCTCGTTAAAAGACTGATAACGCTCCAATAATCAGGGCATTTGCAACTTGGCATAGACCCTGCTTTCGAGGAAGCCGCTTCGGTTCGTCGTGCTCACTGGCATTTATCAGGTGTGTCGCCGGCCGTTGTTGCCGGACAGGTCAGGTATCCCGGCTTAGCGAAGACAAGATCGTGCGTTAAGAAAAGCGCATCCTGACGAAGACGTTGCTATTTGATCGAAAGGCCGGGAGGCGCGCAGTGAAGAAAATCGAAGCCATCATCAAGCCATTCAAGCTCGACGAGGTGAAGGAAGCGCTTCAGGAAGTCGGCCTTCAGGGCATCACTGTCACCGAAGCCAAGGGCTTTGGCCGGCAGAAGGGGCACGCCGAGCTCTACCGCGGCGCAGAATACATCGTCGACTTCCTGCCCAAAGTGAAGATCGAGATCGTGATCGGCGATGATCTGGTCGAGCGCGCCATCGACGCGATCCGCCGCGCCGCGCAGACCGGGCGCATCGGCGACGGTAAGATCTTCGTCTCCAACATCGAAGAGGCGATCCGCATCCGAACCGGCGAATCCGGGCTGGACGCTATCTGAGCCGGGTGCTATCCCGAATTTTGCGACACTCCGACTAGAATGAAGGCTGCTTCGGCGGCCTGATTTCGTTTGTGCGGTCGCGCAAAACTCGCCCGAGCGAGAATAATTTTGCTCATCTGGAAACCGACCCGCAGAGCCAAAAGGGGTATGCATGAAGACCGCCAAAGACGTCCTGAAATCGATCAAGGACAACGACGTCAAGTACGTCGACCTGCGCTTCACCGATCCGCGCGGCAAGTGGCAGCATGTGACGTTCGACGTCAGCATGATC
Organism: Bradyrhizobium sp. SHOUNA76; assembly: GCF_023006445.1. Classification (NCBI taxonomy): domain Bacteria; kingdom Pseudomonadati; phylum Pseudomonadota; class Alphaproteobacteria; order Hyphomicrobiales; family Nitrobacteraceae; genus Bradyrhizobium; species Bradyrhizobium sp. SHOUNA76. The sequence goes on along the minus strand of NZ_JALBHA010000374.1, from coordinate 5,379 downwards.
GACGATGACATCTTCGCCGAAGGAACGATGTTCGACGGCTCCTCGATCGCCGGCTGGAAAGCGATCAACGAGTCCGACATGTGCCTGATGCCGGATCCGGTCACCGCGACGATCGATCCGTTCTTCGCCGAGACCACCATGGTCATCACCTGCGACGTGCTCGAGCCGACCACCGGCGAGCCCTACAACCGCGACCCCCGCGGCATCGCCAAGAAGGCCGAGGCCATGGTGAAGTCGATGGGCGTGGGCGACAGCGTGTTCGTGGGCCCTGAAGCCGAGTTCTTCGTGTTTGACGACGTGCGCTACTCGGCCGAGCCCTACAAGACCGGTTTCCGGCTCGACTCCTCGGAGCTGCCGACCAATTCCGACACCGAATATGAAGGCGGCAATCTCGGCCACCGCATCCGCACCAAGGGCGGCTACTTCCCGGTCCCGCCGCAGGACTCGGTGCAGGACATGCGCTCCGAGATGCTCGGCGCCATGGCCAAGATGGGCGTCAAGGTCGAGAAGCATCACCACGAGGTCGCGTCCGCCCAGCACGAGCTCGGCATGAAGTTCGACACGCTGACGCTGATGGCCGACCACATGCAGATCTACAAGTACTGCATCCACCAGGTCGCGCACATCTACGGCAAGACCGCCACCTTCATGCCGAAGCCGATCTTCGGCGACAACGGCTCGGGCATGCACGTGCACCAGTCGATCTGGAAGGACGGCAAGCCGGTGTTCGCGGGCAACAAATACGCCGACCTGTCGGAGACCTGCCTGCACTACATCGGCGGCATCATCAAGCACGCCAAGGCGATCAACGCCTTCACCAACCCGTCGACCAACTCCTACAAGCGTCTGGTCCCGGGCTATGAGGCCCCCGTGCTGCTCGCCTACTCCGCGCGCAACCGCTCGGCCTCCTGCCGCATCCCCTACACCGCCTCGCCGAAGGCCAAGCGCGTCGAGGTGCGCTTCCCCGATCCGATGGCCAACCCCTATCTCGGCTTCGCCGCGATGCTGATGGCCGGCCTCGACGGCATCAAGAACAAGATCGATCCGGGTCCGGCGATGGACAAGGACCTCTACGACCTGCCGAAGGAAGAGCTGAAGCAGATCCCGACCGTCTGCGGTTCGCTCCGCGAGGCGCTCGAAAACCTCGACAAGGATCGCGGCTTCCTCAAGAACGGCGGCGTGTTCGACGACGACTTCATCGACGCTTACATCGAGCTGAAGATGACCGAAGTCGCCCGCTTCGAAATGACCCCGCACCCGGTCGAGTTCGAAATGTACTATTCGGGCTAAGCGGCCCGAGCTACATGCGACAGTCAAAAGGCGCTCCGCGAGGGGCGCCTTTTCGTTTGGGTTGTTCACAGGTGGAGCAGCCGAGGGGCAATCCGTCCTGCACGCTAGGATCGGTTTCGCTTCGCTCTACCCGTCCTGCAGCTCACTTACGGATATCCGATGGAGATGCACCGTAGACGCGGCGAAAGGTGCGATTGAAGTACGAGATGTCGTTGAAGCCGGATTGATGTGCGATTTCGCTGATCGAGCGGCCAGCGAGGCTCACATCGGTCAGCATCCTGTAGGCCGAGGCCAGCCGCTGATTGAGGACGAACTCGGTAAAGCTCGTACCTTCGAGCTCGAACAGCCTGCGGACATAGGATTTTGAGATGCCCTGCTTGGCCGCCACGGCGTCCAGGCTGAAGCCGGGATTGCCGGACTGAGCGCTAATGTGGGCTTTTATGCTCCGCATTCGGGCGGCCGCAACGCCGCCCTTGTTCGCCATCTCGGCGGCATCCGGAGTCGCGCCCAGCAACAGGGCACCGAGGTCAAGCATATGGCTCACGACGGCCCGCCGCATTGCGGCGTTCGCGAGCGACTGTCTCTCATTGACGATGCCGAGATAATCCAGAAAGAGCGAAAGCGCCGGATTCTGCCTGTCGAGCGGTCTGCCGATGGCGTCGTCGAAGTTTCTGACCATGGGCGCAATCAGCGCGCGGCTGATCCGCCAGGTCACCACACGCCTCGCCGTGTAGTTGGTCGCAGTCCCCGGCAATCCATTCGTCGTCAGAATCGCGTCGCCGGGACCGAGATGCGTCTCGTGACCATTCTGGTTATGGGTCGCCGCGCCATCGCGGTTGAGCACGATCACCGGATCGTCGTTGTCGATCATCGCTTCGGTGTGGCGACAGAAAATCGGAGAAGCGGTCGCGACCGCCACGGACATTCCGGGCAGTGCACGCAACTTCATGTCAATCTGGAGCGCCGTGTCGGGCAACGGCTCGATCTCCAGCTTGAGAATTTCACGGCCGTAGATCTGGTGAAAGGCTTCCGTCCTGTCGTGCTCGGCAAATGCGGAGCTGGACAGCTCCAATGCGATCAATTCGTCGCCCGTATCCAACGCACCGCTCCATAAGAGTGAGATTGCCCGGCGCTCCTTTTGTCGCAGGAAATCCCGCAGCGTTCAAAGCCCTTTCAGGCCGCGCCTGCTTCGGCTCGCGCAGCGATGCAGGCTCGGCCTGATGCGACGTCGGCGCCGGACCGACGCGCCCGCCGATGTGGCAAGCCGATCACAGGTGATGGCAATCGTCGGACTTGTGGTGATCTGTCCAAGTCGGTGTAGCGCGTGCCCCAAGCCGAAGCGGCCCACTCCCAGTATAGCTCCTTGACGTCGCTCCAAAATGCGCGCGCCGGTTGCAGAGGGCTCAATGGCAATCACGGGAAAATTTGTTTCGGCTGTTTCAATTGGTCTTGCCTTGACGCAGGCGGCTTCAGCCGCGGACTTCCCCGTCAAGGCGGCAGCACTCCCGGCTCCCGCTTTCGACTGGAGCGGCGTCTATGTCGGCGTGCATGCCGGCTATGGCGGCGGCATGAAGGATTGGACGAACCAGCAACTCAACTTTCCCACCGGCGGCTTCTTGGGCGGCGCGCAAATCGGCATCAACAAGCAGATCGCCAGCCTCGTGTTCGGCGTCGAGTTGGAGGGATCCTGGGCTGACATCGGCGGCTCACAATCGCTGACGATCGGCAGCATGGGGCCGTTCTTCCTGGGCACGGTCACGGCGTCAGGCAATTCCAAAATCGAGGGGATGGCCACCGTCACCGGGCGGGCCGGCCTCGCCGCCGACCGCTGGTTTGTCTTCGCCAAGGGCGGGCTGACCGGGGCCTGGGAGAAGCATTCGTACAACCTGGCGCTCAACGATGCTTTCGGCGGAACGATTGTCGAGAACCTGAGTGCCCGCGAATTTCGCTGGGCCCCCACGATCGGCTTTGGCGCCGAATACGCCCTTGATGGCCGATGGTCGGTCAAGGCCGAGTACGACTACGTGGCGTTCGGCACGCGGACCACGCCCCTCGCCGGTCCGGCCACGTTCAATGGCGTACCTGTACCCAACTTCAGGCTGAACGAGCCGATCACGCAGGACGGCGTCCACCTGGTCAAGGTCGGAGCGAACTACCGGCTTGGCGCGACCACGGTCGATGCGATCTATCCGCCCGTCAAACCGGCGCCGGGCACCGACTGGACCGGCGCTTTTCTGGGCGTGCAGGGCGGTTACGGACTCGGCCACATGGAACGCTCGACGTTCGTTGATCCGGCCAATCCCGGAAGCGGCGCTTACGACGTGAACGGCTGGCTCGGCGGCGTCAACGGAGGCGTCAACGTCCAGTCCGGTGCGCTCGTCTTCGGCGTCGAAGCCGAGTGGATGTGGACGGGCCTGCGGGGCGGTCAGACTCTCACGGGTCCCGATGCGTTCTTCGGCGGCACTGCGGTCACCAAGCTCGACAGCTCGATTGACTGGCTGGCTATCGCCAGCGCCAGGGCGGGTTTTGTCGTCGGCGACCGACTGATGATCTATGGCAAGGGCGGCATCGCGATCGCCAGCGAGAGACACTCGGGAAGCACCGTCGAACCCCTCCCCGCTGTGGCCGGGCTCTTCACGGCATCCACCAGCGGAACGGCCGTGCATTCCGGAATCGCCGTTGGCGTCGGCGCCGAATACGCGCTGGGCGGCAACTGGTCGATCAAGGGCGAGTACGATTACATCAAGATGATCGCGCAGCAGCATACCGACACCGGTATTCTGACGCTCAGTGCAGGCCCTGGGACGGATCAGGGCAATATCGCCCCGGGAGCAGACAAGGTCGGTCAGACTCTGAATTTGTTCAAACTGGGAGTGAACTACCACCTCAATCCGTTGCCCGGCCTGGCCACGGCACGCAACTGATCGGAGACAAAGTCCGTCTCACCGGCACTCGCGTCCAGAGCTCACGCCGTCTTGCGCTGCGGCGTGACATGATCGAGCAGTCCCGCCCCAGCCGAAGACGATGGTCGGGCCCCTCGTCCGCGACGACGTGCAGTCGCCGCGCCTCTCACGTGCAAAAATGCGCTCTACCACGTCGCCGTGAACGCCCGCTGCAGCTCGGCCGGCGCCGTCACGCCGCCCGCGATCAGCAACTGGGTGAGGACGCGAGCCTTTTGCGGATTGAGGTCCTCGGACACGACAAAACCGTTCTTGTCGTCGTCGACCTCGACGTTGCGGGTGACGAAGCCGGATCGAACCCGCGTGGACCGGACGACGATGATGCCCTTCTTCGCCGCCGCCTCGAGCGCATCGAGCGCCGGCTTCGACGTGTTGCCGTCGCCGACCCCGGCCAGCACGATGCCCTTGGCGCCGTGGGAGATGGCGTCCTCGATCGGAACGGCATCCATGTTGGCGTGCGAGTAGACGATCTCGACGCGGGGCAATTGCTCGCCGGCCGGGAGTTGATATGTCGTCCGCTTGAAGCCGCCGGCCTGGGTCATGAACCGGATGCCACCGGCGGTGTCGACATAGCCGACCGGGCCGTCATTGGCAGAGCTGAACGTCTCGATGCTCGTGGTGTTGGTCTTGGTGACCGATCGGGCGCCTTGAATCTTGTCGTTCAGCACGGCCATGACGCCACGGCCGCGCGCGCGGGGATCGGCGGCGACCTGCACCGCCTCGTACAGATTGCCGGGGCCGTCCGCGCTGACGGCCGTGGCCGGACGCATCGAGCCGACGATCACCACCGGCTTGTCGCCGCGCACCACGTTGTCGAGGAAGAACGCCGTCTCCTCCAGCGTATCGGTGCCATGGGTGATGATGATTCCGTCGGCTTCGTTCTTGTCGAAGGCATCCTGGATGCGACGGGCCAGCGCGAACCAGACCTTGTCGTTCATGTCTTGCGAGCCGATCGACGAAATCTGCTCGGCGTTGATCCTGGCGAGCTTGTCCAGGCCCGGCACCGACGCCATCAGCTGTTCGCCCGTGATCTGGCCGGATTTGTAGGCGCCGGTCGCGCGCGCGTCGGCCTGCCCTGCGATGGTGCCTCCGGTCGCCAGCACGAGAATGCGCGGCAGGCCGGCGGCCG
>NZ_JALBHA010000373.1:0-6631 GCF_023006445.1 Bradyrhizobium sp. SHOUNA76 | reverse complement strand
CGAGAAGGGGTCGACCACGGCGACGTCGACGCCGGCGGCCGCCAACACGCAGGCAGTGTTGCAATAGCGCACTTCCACGGTCGACTGGAATGGCGCGCCGGCGCGGGCAAAGCTCTCGCGCACGGCTTCGCCGAGCCGCGTTCCGCGCTCGAGTCCGATAAAGGGCAGGCCGACAAGGTCAGAAGCGGAGACGATCGGCTGCGCGGCGAGCGGATGTGTTGGCGGCAGCACGCAGACCATCTCGCCGGTGTGCACCACTTCATGCGCAATGCCCGGATGATGTGTGAGCCCGAGCGCGAAGCCGAGCTCGGCGACATGGCTCAGCACACCCTCGATGATGCCCTCATAGCGGCGGACGTCGAAGAACACCCGCGTCTCGGAGCGACTGCGCAGGAAGGCCGACAGAGCCGATGGGATGATGCTATAGGCAAGCGGCGGCGTCGCCACGATCGACAGATGTCCGGACCGATTCTCGCGCAAATCGCGCACGCGGCTTTCGAGCTTGGCATGCAGCGCGAAGATCGCTTCGCTCTCCTTGTAGAGCGCCATAGCCTCGGCGGTTGGAAACAGCCGGTTGTTGACGCGCTCGAACAGCGCAAAGCCTGCTTGTGCCTCCATGGACTTCAGCGCGTTGCTGACGGCCGGCTGCGAGAGCGCGAGCTCGTCGGCTGCCGCCACCGTGGTGCGGTGGCGAATGACGGCACGCAGGATCTCGAGCTGGCGCAGGTTCATATAAGTCCAGATTATACTCTCGGCCAAAAGATCATAGCACGGCGAATTGCTTTTGCAGCGGCGTTTCCGCCTAATAGCGCCGGATTTGCACGCTGTATCAAAGAGTTCTGTCGCCTATTGAGGCAGCAGCGCGCACAGATTGGAGGCAGTCTTGGTTCGTGTCCTTCGCGCGGCCGCCGCCCAGATGGGGCCGACGCAAAAAGCCGATACGCGGGAGCATACGCTGGCCCGAATGCTTGGCTTGTTGGAGGAGGCGGCCGCGCGCGGCGCGAGCCTTGTGGTGTTTCCGGAGCTCGCCTTCACCACTTTCTTTCCGCGCTGGCTGCTCGAAGGCGCAGCCCTCGACCAATATTTCGAGCGCGTCATGCCGAACCCGCAGGTCGCAAAACTGTTCGATCGCGCCCGCGCGCTGCGCATTGGCTTCTATGTCGGGTATGCCGAGCAGACGGCAGACGGCCGGCGCTACAACTGCGCCATCCTGGTCGATCGCGCCGGCGAGGTTGTCGGCCGCTATCGCAAGGTGCACCTGCCGGGTTCGGTCGAGCCGCGGCCGGGCGCGCTCTACCAACAGCTCGAAAAGCGCTATTTCGACTATGGTGACCTCGGCTTTCCTGCGTTTCGCGCCGGCCCGGCCTGGAGCCACGCGATCATGGGCATGATGATCTGTAACGACCGTCGTTGGCCGGAATCCTGGCGCGTGCTCGGCCTTCAGGGCGTCGAGCTTGTCTGCATCGGCTACAATTCAGCTGCCTATGATCCCAATGGCGGCACCACGGAGGATGCGTCCTTGCGCACCTTCCATTCAACGCTCGTCACGCAGGCCAACGCCTACATGAATGCCACATGGGCCATCTCGGTCGCCAAGGCGGGCGAGGAGGACGGCTCCGGGCTGATCGGTGGCTCCTGCATCGTCGATCCCAATGGCCGCATCGTGGCGCAGGCAGCGAGCCTGGCGGACGAGGTGATCGTCGCCGACATCGATCTCGATCTCTGCCGGCAGGGCAAGGACAAGATGTTCAACTTTGCCGCCCACCGGCGGCCGGAGCAATACAGAGTGATCACGGAGCGCGCCGGCGTCATCGAGCCGGCCGTTCTCGATGCGGATTGATTCACGGCGCGGGCAAGGACCTGACATGATACGCTTCCCGATGTTCACCGGCTTCGCGGCGCTTTTCGCCATCAGTTCGGCGCAGGCGGCCGAGCTGCCGTCAGAGATCAAGCAGGCCGGCACATTGCGGCTCACGGTCAATTCGACCTACGCGCCGATGGAATATCGTGATCCCGCGACGAACGAGCTCGTGGGGCTCGACATCGATCTCGCGGGCGAGTTGGCCAAGCGGCTCGGTGGCCTCAAGATCGTCTGGAGCGAGACGCCCTTCGCCGAGCTGATCCCCTCGCTCCAGACCAAGCGGGCCGATTTCATCATCTCGGGCATTTCCGACCGCAGCTCGCGGCGCGAGACCGCGGATTTCATCGACTATCTGACGACAGGTCCGCAGTTTTTCGTGATGGCGGAGAGCGAGGCCAAGGCTGCCACCGATCTCTGTGGCAAGAAGGTCGGCACGACGCGCAGCACGAGCTTTCCCGTCGAGATCGACAAGTGGAGCAAGCAGAATTGCGAGGCGGCCGGCAAGCCTGCCATCCAATACGTTCCCGGCGAGAATTCGATCGACGTGCGCAACCAGCTCAAGCAGGGCCGCATCGACGCTGCGGTGCAGGGCAGCGAGACCTTGCCATATGCCCAATCGCAGGAGGCCGGGAAATATCGCCTCGTCGGCGAGCCCTTCGCCAAAGGTTATCAGGGCATCATGTTCCGCAAGGATGACGTCGTCTTGCGCGAGGCGGTGACGGAAAAGCTCAGCGCGATGATCGCCGACGGGAGCTACAAGGCCATCCTCGACAAATGGGGGCTGGGCGCGAACGCAGTCGCCGAGCCCTTGATGAACGCGGCTCCGCAATGAAGGCAGCGCCCGCCCTCGCTGAAGGATTTCCCGATCTCTCCGGGATGCATGTTGCGCGCGAGCCGCACTGGTTCCGCTGGTTCAGCGCGGCCCTGATCGTTCTGGTGCTTGTCGCCATCGCCCGCGCGTTCGCGAACGGCCAGATCGAATGGTCCTACGTCAGCCGCTTCCTGACCGCCAAAGTCATCCTGGAAGGCATCGTCAACACGATGGTGATGGCCGTGCTCGCCATGGCGCTCGGCATCTTTCTCGGCGTTGTGGTCGCGATCATGCGGCTGTCGCCCAATCCGGTGCTGAAATCGGTCGCCGCCGGCTACACCTGGCTGTTCCGCGGCACGCCGCTGATCCTCCAGCTCCTGTTGTGGTTCAATCTCGCGCTGGTGTTTCCGACCATCGGCATTCCCGGCCTGTGGAGCGCGCGGGCCGTCGACATCATGACGCCGTTCCTCTCCGCCCTGCTCGGGCTCGGCATCAACCAGGGCGCCTACACATCCGAAGTGATGCGGGCGGGGATGCTGTCGGTTGACGTCGGGCAGTACGAGGCTGCGCAGGCCATCGGCATGGGGCGGCTGCGTGCGCTGCGCCGGATCATCCTGCCGCAGGCGATGCGGGTGGTGATCCCGCCGATCGGAAACGAGTTCATCGGCTTGGTGAAGGCCACCTCGCTCGCCAGCGTCATCCAGTATCCGGAGGTGCTGCATAACGCCGAGAACATCTACTACGCCAATTCCCGCGTGATCGAGCTCCTGATCGTTGCCGGTCTCTGGTATCTTCTCGTGGTGTCGATCTTGACGCCGCTTCAGATGCTGCTCGAGCGACGCTTTGCCCGCGGCACCATGCAGTTCGCCCGATGACAAAGCCCCTTGTCGCGATCCGCTCCGTCAGCAAGGCCTTTGGCGAGTTTCAGGCTCTCAAGGACGTCTCGCTGGATGTCTGGGGCGGTGAGGTGATGTGCCTGATCGGCGCTTCCGGCTCGGGCAAGACCACGCTGCTTCGCTGCATCAATCAGCTCACCGCGATCGACAGTGGCGGCATCTGGCTCGCCGGTGAGCTGCTCGGCGTGCGGGAGGAGGGCGGACGCCTGCACCGCCTGACTGAGCGGCAGATCGCGAAGCAGCGGCTGAAGACCGGCATGGTGTTCCAGCGCTTCAACCTGTTCCCGCACAAGACGGCGCTGGAGAACATCACCGAAGGCCCGGTGCAGGTGCAGGGCCGCAAGCCGGACGAGGTGCGCGCAGAGGCCATCGAGCTGCTCAGGCGCGTCGGGCTGTCGGCTAAGGCGCAGTCTTATCCTGCGCAGCTTTCCGGTGGCCAGCAGCAGCGCGTCGCGATCGCCCGCGCACTGGCCATGAAGCCGATGCTGATGCTGTTCGACGAGCCGACCAGCGCGCTCGACCCCGAGCTCGTCGGCGAGGTGCTCGCGGTCATGAAGGAACTGGCGCGGAGCGGCATGACCATGATGGTGGTGACGCATGAGCTCGGCTTCGCGCGCGAGGTCGCCGACCGCGTTGTCTATATGGACCACGGCGCGATCGTCGAGCAGGGGCCGGCGTCCGAGATTCTCGGCGCGCCGCGGGAGGCGCGCACCAAGGCTTTTCTCTCGGCGGTGATCTGATATGGGGGCGTTTTGATGAAGAGACTTGTTGTTGCGGCGGCACTGTTGCTGGCCACGGGTGTTTCGGCAAGGACGATCGAGCTGCCGCCGGAGATCGCCAAACGCGGCAGCCTCAAGGTCGCGCTGGTTCCGAACTATCCGCCCATGGAGTTTCGCGATCCCGCCACCAATGCGCTCTCCGGCTTTGACGTCGATCTCGGGGAGGCGATCGGCCGCAAGCTCGGCGTCAAGATCGAATGGCAGGAGACCAGCTTCGCCGAGTTCATGCCGTCGATCTCGACGGGCCGGGTGGATGCGGTGCTGTCGGGCTTCACAGACTATGCGAGCCGGCACGAGACAGCGACCTTCGTCGATTACCTGCGCAGCGGTCCACGCTTCTTCGTGCAGCAGTCCCGCGCGACCGAGTTCAAGGACATGGCTGCGCTCTGCGGCAAGAAGGTCGGCGCCAGCCGCCGCACCTCGTTCCCGGCGCAGATTGCGGCATGGAGCGAGAAGAACTGTGCCAGCAATCCGATCGTCTTCGTAGGCACAGACGGCTCGGGCGATGCCCGCAACCAGCTCAGGCAAGGCCGTATCGATGCCGCCGTGCAGGGCAACGAGACGCTGCCCTATCTCATGGATCTCGAACCCGGCGTCTACGCGCCGGTCGGCGAGACCATCGCGCAGCAGCTCACCGGAATCGCGCTGCCCATCAAGGAGAAGGCATTGCAAGAGGCGATGGCGCAGGCGGTCGATGCGCTGATCGCGGATGGCACCTATCGTGCGTTGCTTGCGAAATGGAAGTTGACCGATAACGGGATTGAGAAGGCGACTATCAATGCTGGACAGTAAGGCACTTGCGAGTATCCCGCTCACCCCGGCCAACACCGCCGATCCCGCACCCGACTATCCCTGGCCAAAGCCTTATACGTCGGCGATGTTCCTGTCGTTCGATGTGGACGCGGAAAGTGCCTGGACCAGCAAGGATGCAGTTCACGCGCAGCGCCTGATCACCATGAGCTATGGTGGTTATGAAGCGCGTGTCGGCACGCCCAAGCTTCTGGAGCTGCTCGACCAGCTCGAGTTGAAGGCGACGTTCTTCGTCACCGGGTGGTCGGTCGATGCGCATCCGGCGATGGCCGAGTCGATCATCAAGGCCGGCCACGAGATCGGCCATCACGGCTATCATCATCTCCTGCCGGATCCCGGCGATCCCTGGATTGAGGAAGAGCTCGAGCGCGGCTTCGAGGTGCTGAAGCGCCGGCTCGGCGTCAAGCCGATCGGCTATCGCGCGCCTTACGGCGAATTCACTGAAGAGCTGCGCAAAGCGCTGGTGCGCCACGGTATCGTCTATACTTCGTCGTTCCGCGACGACGTCCGGCCGTATCGCCATCGCCTCGCCGACGGCAAGCCGGGCACGATCGAGTTGCCGGTCACTGCGAGCTACGACGACTGGATGCATGGCCTCTCGGCGCGGTTCAGCCCGCGCTCGATCTTCCCCAAGGAGCACGTGCTCTCGATCTGGAAGGACGAACTCGACGAGGTCAGGGACTGGGGTGCAATGGTGACGACCGTGCTGCATCCGCAATGCAGCGGGCGTCCCATGCGGCTTCGGCTGTTGCGCGAATTCCTGACTTACGCAAAATCCTGTCCCGATCTCTGGATCACAACCGGTCGCGATATTGCCGCAAACTTCCAGCGCCACGAAGCGGGCAATCGTTGAGCCAAGCTGCTTGAGCCAAGTCATGACATCGAGCCGTCGCCGCATCCTGATCATCAATCCGAACTCCTCGGCTTCGGTCAAGGCGGCGATCGACGAGGCGGTGGCGCCGTTGCGGATCCCGGGCGGGCCGGAGATACTGGTCGTGAGCCTTCCCGAAGGACCGCCCAGCATCACCTCGCAGCGAGATGCGGACAGCGTTGTCATGCCGCTGGTGAACCGCGTCGCGCGGGAAGATGCGGATGCTTTCGTCATTGCTTGCTTCAGCGATCCCGGCCTGCATGCAGTCCGCGAAGCCGCCGGCGGTCGTCCCGTCATGGGCATCGCCGAGTGGGGTATTTTGCGGGCGCTGACGCTCGGCGAGCGGTTCGGCATCATCGCGCTATCGCCGCAAAGCATACGACGCCAGCAGCGCATGGTGCGGCAGATGGGGTTGGATGCCCGCTATGCCGGAAGCTGGTCGGTGGGTGCCAGCGCCGCGGAAACGGCGGGCGGCGATATCCGTGATCGCCTCATCGAGGCGGGCCGTGCGCTGGTTACGCAGCGCGGCGCCGACGTCGTGGTGATGGGCTGCGCCGGCATGGCCTCGCATCGCTCCGCGCTCGAGCAGGCAATCGGCGTGCC
>NZ_JALBHA010000372.1:0-6666 GCF_023006445.1 Bradyrhizobium sp. SHOUNA76 | reverse complement strand
GCAGGGCCGGCATCGCAAGCGTCTCGGCCCGCATCAGCCAGACCGCATAGGGCAGCGCCAGAACCGCCACGACGATCAGCGCAAACAGCGGATCGAGCGCGCGCAGCGTCCGGCGGCCGCCTGCGGTCGAGACCGCGAACACGACGAGCAGCAACAGGAGAAAGATCGCCGCGGGCGTCGTCAGCAACAAGAGGCCGGCCTCGATCGACCAGGCGAACCAGGCATTGCCGCGGCGCTGGCCGATGATCTGCCAGGAGTGCAGCAGCAGCAGCGCCCAGAGCGGCCGGGCCAGGATGAGGGGGCCGAAGTCGAGCGCCGACGAGGAGAAGGCGAGCACCGTCATGGTCAAGAGCACGGCAAGCACCGCCTGCTGCGGGCCGACCACGGCGCGGGACAGATGATAGAGCGCGATGAAGGTCGCGATCTCGCAGAGCTCGGCCAGCACATAGACGCCGAACATGTGGCCACCGGCGGCGCGATAGGCGATGTCGGCGAGCCAAACCGGCAAGGGTGGACCGAGGTCAGTGCCGACCTGGTATTCGCGTCCGAAAGCCAGCAGCGTTCCGAGGGTGCCGGGCGGGCTGCGGTAGAACACCAGCGCCACGAACAGCCACATCGCGGCCTGGAGCAGCACGACGATCCAGACGATCAGCCGCGGCCGGGCGCGAATGAGCTCGATGACCAGGGAGGTAAACCGCATGCAACGCCCGAAAGATGCAGCCAACCCGTCCAGCCGGCCCTATTCGCTCACGTCTGTTTTGATAATGGGCGCTGCGCGTCGTGGCAACCGCCACAAGTCGTCATGCCCAGGCTTGTCCCGCCTGCGCGGCCGAAGCCGCTTCAGCGGGGCGAAGGCCCGGGCATCCACGTTCTTCGTGCCGTGGGTAAGGCGTGGATGGCCGGGTCAAGCCCAGCGATGACGATACTAAGGGTCAGCAGCGCTAAGCCTTAAAGATTTGCCGACGCGTCGACTTCCACGTTGGCTTCCACCTGCACCTCGGTGACGGAGAACAGGTCCTGCACCGGCTCGACCGTCCAGGGCATATGCTTGACGCGGGCGGCGACGACGGGAGCGAAGAAGCTGCGGTGATGGACGGTGGGACCGAGGCGGTCAAGCGCGTCGAGGTGCTCGGGAACGGCGTAGCCCTTGTGCTGCTCGAAACCATAGCCGGGGCAGTCCTGCGCCAGCGCGCACATCAGGCGGTCACGCGTCACCTTGGCGACGATCGAGGCCGCGGCGATCGACAGGACGATGCCGTCGCCGCCGATCACGGCCTCGCAGTCGCAAGACGTGTCGAGCCGATCGCGGCCGTCGACGAACACATGGCGGGGCGAGTCGGGCAGCGCGACCACGGCGCGCTTCAGTGCCCACAGCGAGGCACGCAGGATGTTGTCGCGGTCGATCCGGGAGCGCGAGGCGACGGCGACCGAGACCTGCGCAGTGGCGCAGATCTTGTCGAACAGCCTTTCCCTCTCCTCGGCCGTCAGGCGCTTGGAATCGTCGATGCCGCGCGGAATGCGGTCGGGATCGAGAATCACGGCGGCTGCGACCACGGGTCCGGCGAGCGGCCCGCGGCCCGCCTCGTCGCAGCCCGCAACCGGCCAGACACCTCGCTTGATCAGCGCGCGCTCGCGACGGAAGCTCGGCGGCGCGAGCGCGATGATGCCTTTCCTGCCGGCCGGGACCTTCATGGCCGGCGCCTTGGCCCCCTTCGAAGGCGCTGCCTTCCTGGCGGCGTCCTGCTTTGGCGCGTCTTTGGCCGGCTTCTTGGCCGACGTCTTGGCGGACTTGTCCCGAATCATGGCCGGGATCGTGCGCAAGCGGCCCGGCCTGCGCAACCGGGAACCCGGGACAATTCCCGTTATTCAGGTTGGCCTACTCCGCCAGATGCACCCGCCGGTCCTCGCCGACATCGATGCCGGGCGCGACCACGACCTCCCAGGGATGGCCGTCGGGGTCAGCGAAATAGCCGGAATAACCGCCGTAATCGGTCTCGTGCGTGGCCTTCACCAGCTTCGCCCCCTTGCCGAGGGCGAAGGCCATCACCGCATCGACCTCGTCCCGTGTCCGACAGTTCCAGGCGATCGTCATGCCGCGAAAGGCCGTCGGCCTCGGATGGTCCGGCAACGCGGCATCCGCCGCGAGCCGCCCCCACGGAAACAGCGCGAGCACCGGACCGCCGGTATCGTAGAACGCGACGGCCTCTCCGGTCGCCTTCAGCCGGCGCGAGAAGCCGAGCGCATCGTAAAAGGCGATGCTGGCGCGGATGTCACTCACACCGAGCGTGATGACGGTGAGCCGTGGCAACGGGGCCTGGAGTTGCTTGCTCATGCGACGCCTCTTCCACTCCCGGTCAGAACAGGCTGAGCTGATCGCCGTTCCGCTTCGGCCGCGCAAAGTGATCCGTCGTCAGCTTTGAGCGCCGCTTGTTGAGGCCTAGCCTGTCGCAGGCAATCTCGAAGCGGCGGCCGATGGTCCAGGCCATCGGTCCCGTGCCCTTCATCCGCTCGCCCCATTTCGCATCGTAGTCACGCCCGCCGCGCATGTCGCGGATCAAGGTGAAGACGTGGCGATAGCGGTCCGGATAGTTCGCCATCAGCCATTCGCGGAAGAGATCACGCACCTCCAGCGGCAGCCGCAGCAGCACATAGGAGGCTTCCTTGACGCCGGCATGGGCGGCGGCATCGAGAATGCGCTCGATCTCGGAATCGTTCAGCGCGGGGATCACGGGCGCGACCATCACGGTGGTCGGAATGCCGGCGTCCGAGAGCTGCTTCAGCGCCTCCAGTCGCTTCGGCGGCGTCGAGGCCCGCGGCTCCATGGAGCGCGCCAGTTTTGGATCGAGCGAGGTGACCGAGATCGCGACCTTGGCGAGATTGCGCTTTGCCATGCGCGCGAGAATGTCGATGTCGCGCACCACCAGCGCGGATTTGGTGACGATGCCGACAGGATGACCGGCGCGTTCCAACACCTCGAGGATGCCGCGCATGATCTTCCGCTCGCGCTCGATCGGCTGATAGGGATCGGTGTTGGTGCCGATCGCGATCATCCGCGGCTCATAGCCGGTCGCGGCGAGCTCCTTCTCGAGCAGCGCGGGCGCCTCAGGTTTCACAAACAGCTTCGATTCGAAATCAAGCCCCGGCGACAGGCCGAGATAGGCATGAGTCGGCCGGGCAAAGCAGTAGACACAGCCGTGCTCGCAACCGCGATAGGGATTGATCGAGCGGTCGAAGCCGATATCGGGTGAGTCGTTGCGGGTGATCACCTTGCGCGAGGTATCGACCCCCACACTGGTCTTGAACGGCGGCAGCTCTTCCAGGCTCTGCCAGCCGTCGTCGAACGCGACGCGCGCCTCGGCCTCAAAGCGGCCGCTTGCATTCGACTGCGCACCCCGCCCTCTCCGGCGCGCGCGGTCGATGGCGACGCCGAGCTCTGGAAAATCGGCGGGAAAATCAGAGTCCGCACCCGCCGGCTCGGAGGGCGCCGTGACCGGCGGGTGCTTGAGAGCATGAGAGGATGCTGCTGGACTCATGAAGCCAAGATAGCACGCCAAAGGAACAAATCAAGAACGCAAACGAAAAACTGAAAAACAACCCCATGCAAAGGTGCCGCCCAAATTTCGGGCGTGGTCCTTTTGACCTCACGCAACACGCCCGTCATGGCGATTTCGTTTGATGCCGGTCAGGGATCAATCGCCGCGGAACAATGTTGGTGACGATCGCCGGGTGAAGGTCAGCAGGAACATGACAAAGCAACAACAATCGGCCTCAGCGAGCAGCGACCTCGATCTCCTTGACCGCTACTGGCGCGCCGCGAACTACCTCTCCGTCGGGCAAATTTACCTGCTGGACAATCCCCTGCTGCGCGAGCCCTTGCGCCCCGAGCACATCAAGCCGCGTTTGCTCGGCCATTGGGGCACGACGCCAGGCCTGAACTTCATCTACGCCCACCTCAACCGCGTCATTCGCGCGCTTGATGTCAGCGTGCTCTATGTCTGCGGCCCCGGCCATGGCGGGCCGGGCATGGTCGCCAACACCTATCTGGAAGGCAGCTACAGCGAGATCTATCCCGACATCGCGCGTGATGGGGACGGAATGCGCAAGCTTTTCAGGCAGTTCTCCTTCCCCGGCGGCATTCCGAGCCACGCGGCGCCGGAAACGCCGGGCTCTATCCACGAAGGCGGCGAGCTCGGCTACGCGCTGGTGCATGCCTATGGCGCGGCGCTGGACAATCCTGATTTGATCGTTGCCTGCGTGGTCGGCGACGGCGAAGCCGAAACCGGTCCGCTCGCTGCGTCCTGGCACTCCAACAAATTCCTGAACCCCGCCCATGACGGCGCGGTGCTGCCGATCCTGCATCTCAACGGCTACAAGATCGCCAATCCGACCGTGCTCGGGCGAATGCCCGACAGCGAGATCCGCGATCTCTTCCGCGGGTTCGGTCACGAGCCGCTGTTCGTCGAAGGCGACGATCCCAAATTGATGCACCAGGCCATGGCGGACGCACTCGACGTCGCGCTCGCCAGCATTCGCTCGATCCAGCAGCATGCAAGGGACGGCCGCAAGGCACTCGAACGGCCGCGCTGGCCGATGATCGTGCTGCGCAGCCCGAAGGGTTGGACCGGTCCGAAAGAGGTCGACGGCAAGAAGGTCGAGGGCTTTTGGCGCGCGCATCAGGTCCCCGTCGCAGGCTGCCGTGAAAATCCGGCACATCTCAAAGTGCTCGAAGATTGGATGCGCAGCTACGAGCCGGAAAAACTGTTCGACGCGAGCGGTGCCCTCATCCCCGAGCTTCACGCGCTCGCGCCCGAAGGCCTCCGCCGCATGGGCGCCAATCCGCATGCCAATGGCGGCCTCCTGAAGAAAGAGCTGAAGCTACCGGACTTCCGCAACTTCGCGATCGAAGTGCCGCAGCCCGGCGGCGTGATGGCCGAAGCGACGCGCGAGCTCGGCAAATTTCTGCGCGATGTCATCCGCCTCAACGCGAAGGAACGCAACTTCCGCATCATGGGCCCGGACGAGACCGCGTCAAACCGTCTGGACGCGGTGTTCGAGGAGACTGAACGCGTCTGGATGGAGCCGATCGAACCTTACGACGTGCACCTCGCGCAGGACGGTCGCGTGATGGAGGTGCTGAGCGAGCATCTCTGCCAGGGCTGGCTCGAGGGCTATCTGCTCACCGGCAGGCACGGCTTCTTCTCGTGTTACGAGGCCTTCATCCACATCGTCGATTCCATGTTCAACCAGCATGCCAAATGGCTGAAGGTCACGCGCGAGCTGCCGTGGCGGCGGCCGATCGCCTCGCTCAATTACCTCTTGACCTCGCATGTCTGGCGTCAGGACCATAACGGCTTCAGCCATCAGGACCCCGGCTTCGTCGATCTCGTCGCCAACAAGAAGGCCGATATCGTCCGCATCTACTTCCCGCCTGATGCCAACACGCTGCTGTGGATCGCCGACCATTGCCTGCGCACCTACAATCGCATCAACGTGATCGTCGCCGGCAAGCAGCCGGCGCCGCAATGGCTGTCGATGCAGGAAGCGGCCACGCATTGCGATGCCGGCATCGGCATCTGGACCTGGGCGGGGACGGAAGATGCAGGCCGGGAACCCGACGTGGTCATGGCCTGCGCCGGCGACGTGCCGACGCTGGAGACGCTCGCCGCCGTCGACCTGCTGCGAAAGGCGCTGCCGGACTTGAAGATCCGTGTCGTCAACGTCGTCGACCTGATGACCCTGCAGCCGAAGGATCAGCATCCGCACGGCCTGTCCGACCGCAACTTCGACAGCCTGTTCACATCGGACAAGCCTGTCATCTTCGCCTATCACGGCTATCCGTACCTGATCCACCGGCTGACCTATAACCGCACCAACCATGCCGGCATGCATGTGCGCGGTTTTGCCGAGGAAGGCACCACGACGACGCCGTTCGACATGGTCGTGCTCAACGAGCTCGACCGCTACCACCTCGCGATCGAGGCAATCGAACGCGTGCCCGGGCTCGCGGCCAAAGCGGCGCAGGCCAAGCAGCAATTCCGCGACAAGCTGATCGAGCATTCGCGCTATGTGCGCGAGCACGGCGAGGACATGCCCGAGGTCCAGGACTGGGTCTGGCCCAACAGTTCTGGCGGCAACACCCCGACTGAGGCCGGCGACTAGCCATGTCGGACACGGTCCTCGTCCTCAACTCGGGATCGTCGAGCATCAAGTTCGGCCTGTTCGATATCTCGGCTGCCGAACCCAACCTGCTTTGCAAGGGCCTGCTCGACGAGCACGAGGCAAAACCTGGGCTCGTGGTGAGAAGCCCCGCGGGCGAAAATTTGTTCGAGACGCGAAGAGAAGCGGCGGACGCCGACGGCGGCCATCTGTTCGCCGACGTGCTGACCTTCATCGAGGACCGGTTCGGCGAAGGCAGCCTTCGCGCCGTCGGCCACCGCATCGTTCACGGCGGGCCCCATTATTCAGACCCGGTCACACTGACGCACGACGTCACAGCGAAGCTGGAGGGATTGACGCCGCTGGCCCCGCTGCACCAGCCGCGATGCCTCGCGCCGGTTCGTAGGTTCACCGCGATCCGGCCTGCGCTGACGCAGATCGCGTGCTTCGACACAGCCTTCCACCACGGCCTCGCGCCGCCCGCGAGCCGCTTCGCGATTCCGAGGCGCT
>NZ_JALBHA010000371.1:0-6678 GCF_023006445.1 Bradyrhizobium sp. SHOUNA76 | reverse complement strand
GACCGGTATGCCCGGCGACAGGCAAAGCTCGGCCGCAGCCGCGCGGGTGAGACCGGTGCCGAGCCGCGTGCCGGGGGCAACGATCCCGGTGCCGATGCGGGCGTATTTCTCGTTGACGAAGTCGGACAGACCGATGCGCTTGAAGAATTGCGCGCTCCAGCCGCCGCCGTCGTGGGCGAGATAGTTCCATTTGCAGGTGACGGTGCAGGTCGAGCGCTGCAGCGAGCCAGTCGCGCGCCAGGTCAAATAATCCGAGAGATCAAAGAAGTGGCCAGCGGCGTCAAAGCTCCCACGAAGGTGCCGCTTCAGCCAAAGCAGCTTCGGCATCTCCATCTCGGGCGAGATCGAGCCGCCGACATAGCGCAACACGGCATCCTCGGTCTCGTTGATCAGCCGCGCCTCGGCGATGGCACGATGATCCATCCAGACGATGACATTGCGTTGCTTGTCGCCGGATGCGCTGACGGTGAGCGGCTCGCCTTGCGGATCCAGCACCACGAGGGAGCACGTGGCGTCGAAGCCGATGCCGCCGACGCTATCGGGCGCGATGGCCGCTTCCGCCATTGCCGCCCGCACCGATGTCGTGCAGGCGTCCCAAATATCCTGGGATGACTGCTCGACGATGTCGCCAGCCTCGTGCCAGATCCTGATCGGGTGCCGCGCGGTCGCAAGCAGAGTGCCGGCCTCGTCAAACACCCCTGCCCGCGTGCTCGTGGTCCCCACGTCGACGCCGATATACGCTCGCGGCATTGTCGCTCCAGCTTCGTCGATTTTGACGCAAGCCTACCAGCAAGTGTAGCCGCCATCCACCAGCACGATGCTGCCGGTCATCAGGCTCGCGGCCTCCGAGCTCAGGAACAGCACGACCGAGGCGATCTCCTCGACCTGCCCCATCCGCGCCATCGGAGTTCCACCGATCCAGGCGTCGTACATTTTGGCGTTGCTCTTCACGAAAGCGTTGAGCGGCGTCTCGATATAGGTCGGCGCCACCGCATTGACGCGGATGCCGCGCGCGCCCCATTCGGCGGCCAGCGATTTGGTCAGATGATGCACGCCTGCCTTGGAGGCGTTGTAGAA
Organism: Bradyrhizobium sp. SHOUNA76; assembly: GCF_023006445.1. Taxonomy (NCBI): domain Bacteria; kingdom Pseudomonadati; phylum Pseudomonadota; class Alphaproteobacteria; order Hyphomicrobiales; family Nitrobacteraceae; genus Bradyrhizobium; species Bradyrhizobium sp. SHOUNA76. The sequence continues at coordinate 5,601 of NZ_JALBHA010000371.1, read as the reverse complement.
GCACTGTTCCTGCGGCTTGTTGACGATGAAGCCGGACATCGAGCCGACATTGACGATGGCGCCGCTTCCGGCCTTCAGCATGTGCTTGCCGAATTCGCGGCAGCACCAGAAGGTGCCGTTGAGGTTGACGTCGATGACGTTGAGCCAGTGCTCGTCGGTGACGGTCTCGGCCGGGGTTTCGCTGCGGGCGATGCCGGCATTGTTGACGAGAATGTCGACCTTGCCGTGGCGGGCGACGAGATCGTTGGCGACCTCCGCCACGCGCTTGGTGTCGGTCACGTCCATGATCGCGGTCTCGATGTCAAACCCCTTCGCCTTCAGGCTGGCTTTCGCGCTGTCGGCGACCTTGCTGTCGCGGTCGCCGATGATGACCCTGGCGCCGGCTTCAGCCAGCGCTTCCGCGCAGCCAAGGCCAATGCCCTGTCCGCCGCCGGTGATGAACGCGGTTTTGCCGTTCAGCTTGAATTTTTCCAGGTACATGATGGTCTTTCCGTTTCTTGCCGTTTTCTTGCCGTCTCTTGTCAGCCTCGAAGCGCTTTGCCGCCCGCGTCGAAGCGATGGATGCGCGCGGGGTCCGGCGCCAGCGACACACGGTCGCCGGCGTGCAAACTCAACTCGCCGATATAGCGAGCCGTCAGCATGCCGATCTGACCGGCATCGACGTAAAGGAAGGTGTCACTGCCGAGATGCTCGGCGACGGCGATGGTTCCCAGCCAGCCGCCGTCGCCCTCGCGCTCGATCTTGAGATGCTCCGGCCGCACGCCGATGGTGGCGGCGCCACGTTGCAAGGCGAACTCTCCGGTGACGAAATTCATCTTGGGCGAGCCGATGAAGCCGGCGACGAAGAGATTGGCGGGCCGCTCATAGAGCTCCAGGGGCGACCCATATTGCTCGATCTTGCCGCCATTGAGCACGACGATCTTGTCGGCCATGGTCATGGCCTCGACCTGGTCGTGGGTGACATAGATCGCGGTGGTGCCGAGCTGCTTCTGGAGCCGCGTCACCTCGATGCGCATCTGCACGCGCAGCGCGGCATCGAGGTTGGACAGCGGCTCATCGAACAGGAATGCCTTGGGCTCGCGCACGATGGCCCGCCCGATCGCGACACGCTGGCGCTGGCCGCCGGAAAGCTCGCGCGGCTTGCGATCGAGATAGGGCGTGAGGTTCAGCGTCGCGGCCGCGGCCTCGACCTTGCGGTTGATCTCGTCCTTGGCAAGGCCCGCCATCTTCAGACCGAAGCCGATATTGCCGCGCACGCTCATATGCGGATAGAGCGCGTAGGACTGGAACACCATCGATAGCCCGCGCTTGGCGGGCGGCGTGTCGACGACGTTCTTGCCGTCGATCAGGATTTTGCCGCCGGAGACGTCCTCGAGCCCCGCGATCAGCCGCAGCAGCGTGGTCTTGCCGCAGCCGGAGGGACCGACGAACACCACAAAGGAGCCGTCGGCAATGTCGAGATCGGCGCCTTTGATGATGTGCACAGGGCCGAAGGATTTCCGTACATCCTGAAGTGTGATCTGACCCATGATCCGGCAGCCCTTTACTTCACCGCGCCAAAGGTGAGCCCGCGTACGAGCTGCTTCTGGCTGAACCAACCGAGGACGAGAATGGGGGCGATCGCCAGCGTCGAGGCCGCGGACAGCTTTGCCCAGAACAGCCCTTCCGGGCTGGAATAGGAGGCGATGAATGTGGTGAGCGGCGCAGCGTTCGAGGTCGACAGGTTGAGTGTCCAGAACGCCTCGTTCCAGGCCAGGATCAAATTGAGCAGCATCGTCGAGGCCAGCCCCGGGATCGCCATCGGCGTCAAGACGTAGACGAGCTCGCGGCCGATGGTGGCGCCGTCCATGCGCGCGGCTTCAAGGATGTCGCGCGGGATCTCCTTGAAATAGGTGAAGAGCATCCAGATCACGATCGGCAGATTACCGAGGCACAGGATGAAGACGAGACCGATGCGGGAATCGAGCAGGCCGAAGCTCTTGTAGATCAGGTAGATCGGCACCAGCACGCCGACCGGCGGCATCATCTTGGTCGAGAGCATCCAGAGCAGGATGTCCTTGGTGCGCTTGGTCGGCGAGAACGCCATCGACCAGGCCGCGGGAATGGCTATCAGGAGGGCGATGAGCGTCGAGCCGCCGGCGATGATGATCGAGTTCATCGCGTGGTGGAGATAGTCGCTGCGCTCCTGCACCGTCGCGTAATTCTCGGTGGTCCAATGAAAGAACAGGAAGGATGGCGGCACGGCGAAGGCCTCGAGCTCGGTCTTGAAGCTCGCCAGCACCATCCAGAGGATCGGGAAGAAGATCAGGAAGCCGAAGAACCAAGCCCCGATCGTCGAGACCACCACCCGCTGCGTCGTCGCCATCCGTGCCATGGTCTCACGCCTCCAGATTGCGGCCGACGATGCGGACCAGGAAGAAGGCGACGATATTCGCGATCACGACCGCAACCAGGCCGCCCGCCGAGGCCGTGCCGACGTCGTACTGAATCAACGCCTGTGAATAGATCAGGAAAGCGATGTTGGTGGTCGATAGTCCGGGGCCGCCGCCCGTGGTGACGTAGATCTCTGCAAACACCGTGAGCAGGAAGATGGTCTCGATCAGAATCACGACTGTGATGGGACGCGCGAGGTGCGGCAGCGTGATGTAGATGAAGGTCGAGACGGCGCTGGCGCCGTCCATCTCGGCGGCCTCCTTCTGCTCCTCGTCGAGCGATTGCAGCGCGGTGAGCAGGATCAGCGTCGCGAACGGGAGCCATTGCCACGTCACGATCAGGATCACCGCAAACAGCGGCACGTCGTTGAACCAGTCGATCGGGGTCAGGCCGAACAGAGAGGCCAGCCAGGCGAACAGGCCGGAGACCGGGTGCATCAGCAGATTCTTCCAGACCAGCGCGCTGACCGTCGGCATCACGAAAAACGGAGCGATCACCATCAGCCGCACGAAATTGCGTCCGATCACCGGCTGGTCCATCAACAGCGCCAGCGGAATGCCGAGCAGGATCGTCAGGGCCAGCACCGAGCCGACCAGCACCAGCGTGTTCTGGAGCGAAGCCAGGAAGGCGGGATCGGTGAGGAAGTAGCGGAAGTTCTCCAGCCCGACAAACGACTCGGAGCCGGGATCGAGCAGGCTGTAATGCAGCGTGGAGAAATAGATCGTCAGCGCCAGGGGAACGATCATCCAGACGAACAGCAGCCCGACCGCCGGCGTCAGGAGCGAGCGCGCAAGGAACTGCGTCTGCCGGGTTGCCATCAACGCTTCTCCGCTGGCGGGAAGAAGGCGGCCATCCATGACGCTGGATGGCCGCAAGTCTGAGCTCAGGAGGAAGAGCTCGGGTTCACTTGATGTAGCCGGCGCGCTTCATCTCGCGCTCGGTCGCGGACTGCGCCGCGGTAAGCGCGGCATCCACCGTCATTGATCCCGCCAGCGCGGCCGAGAATTGCTGGCCGACCTGGGTGCCGATGCCCTGGAATTCGGGGATCGCGGCGTATTGCACGCCGACATAAGGCACCGGCTTCACCGTCGGCTTGTTCGGATCGGCCGCGTCGATCGAGGCCAGCGTCAGCTTCGCGAACGGGGCAACCTTCAGATAGTCGGGGTTCTGGTAGAGCGAGGTGCGCGTGCCCGGCGGTACGTTGGCCCAGCCCTCTTTCGACGCGACGAGCTTGGTGTAATCCTTGCTCGTCGCCCAGGCGATGAACTTCTCGGCAGCTTCCGACTTCTTGGAGCCGGCGGGGATCGCGAGGTTCCAGGCCCACAGCCAGTTGGCGTTCTTGCCGAGCCCGGTGTTGGGCGCGAGCGCGAAGCCGACCTTGTCGGCGACCTTGGAGTCCTTCGGGTTGGTGACGAAGGATGCCGCGACCGTCGCGTCGATCCACATGGCGCACTTGCCGGCATTGAACAGCGCCAGATTCTCGTTGAACCCGTTGGAGCTCGCGCCGGGAGGGCCGGCCTCCTTCATCAGGTTGACGTAAGTCGTCAGCGTCGCCTTCCATTCCGGCGTGTTGAATTGCGGCGCCCACTTCTCGTCGAACCAGCGCGCACCGTAGGAATTGGCCATGGCCGAGAGGAACGCCATGTTCTCGCCCCAGCCGGCCTTGCCGCGGAGGCAGATGCCGTAGGTGCCGGCGCCCTTGTCGGTCAGCTTCTTGGCCGCATCGATCACGAAATCCCAGGTCGGCTTCTCCGGCATCTTCAGGCCGGCCTTCTCGAACAAATCGGTGCGATACATCACCATCGAACTCTCGCCATAGAACGGCGCGGCATAGAGCTTGCCGTCGACGGAGACCGCATCCTTGATCTTGGGCAGGAGGTCGGCGACGTCGTAATCGCCACCGAGATTGGCGAGCGGCACCAGCCAGCCTTTCTTGGCCCAGATCGGCACCTCATAGGTGCCGATGGTGAGCACGTCGAACTGGCCGCCCTTGGTGGCGATGTCGGTGGTGACGCGCTGGCGCAGCACGTTCTCCTCGAGCGTCACCCATTTCACTGAAATGTCGGGGTTCTTCTTGGTGAATTCGGCCGTCAGCCCCTGCATGCGGATCATGTCGCCGTTGTTGACGGTAGCGATCGTCAGGGTCGTTTCGGCCACCGCGGGGACGGCCAGCAAAAGTGCAGACGCGCCGCAGACGGCGCCCAAGACGTGTTTCACGGTGACCTCCCTCAAACTCGCGTTTTGAGCATATGCTCACGCGTTGAGCGTATGTTCAACGCAAGCAAGGACGGTTGTCAAGCAGGCGGAAAGGCGTTCTCGCAACTTATGAGTGCTGCGGTGCGGGAAGTTTTGAAAATGTCTTGCACAGCCATGGCGGCTTGCTCGACCTCTCCCTCTTGCGGGAGAGGTCGTATCGCATCGCAGATGCGATAGGGGTGAGGGCTTTTTCCTCTTGGGGAATCTTGCCAGCGGAGAGACCCTCTCCCCATCCCTCTCCCGCAAGCGGGAGAGGGAGCCGAACCCCGATGCGGCACGAACCTACCGCTCCAGGATCGCCTTTGCGGTCGTCTCGTCGGTGATCAACCCGTTGATCAGGCCCCCGCTCAGCGCCGCCGCGATCGCCACCACCTTGGCAGCACCGATCGCCGCGGCGATCGTCGTGGCCTTCGCCGGCACTTCCGGCGGAATGCTGGTGAGGCGCTTGTTGGTGCCGGATTTGAGCAGGCGGCCCTTGGAATCATAGGCCCAGCCGGTGATCTCGCCGATGGCGCCCAGCCGCATCATCTCGAACAATTCGTCGCGGGTAACGAAGCCGTCGACATGGACCTGCGCCTTCTGGTCCATCTGGCCGATGCCGACGAGGCGCAAATCCGCCTTGGCGGCGACCGCCTTCACCTTGGCGATCGGCTCGATGCGGACCATCTTGTTGCGCTCGTCCTCGGACGACATCAAGAACGGCAGCGGCATCGGATAGTGCCGCGCACCGGTGCGGTCTGCGAGCCGGCCGACGGTATCGTAAAAGCTCGCCGAGCCGTCGGCGGAGATGTTGCCGACCAGCGAGACGATCTGGTGATTGGGCCGGTCGATCGGCGTGACACGCTCGACTGCGGCGCGCACCGCCCGGCCGGTGCCGAGCGCGACGATGACCGGCGTCTCCGAACGCAGCGT